>NZ_LNGH01000010.1 GCF_011057715.1 Marinitoga sp. 38H-ov | reverse complement strand
AAAAGAACTATCAAATTTAAGTAATGAATTAAATGAATTAATTAAACAATTTAAATTATAGAAAATTAGGAGAAGCGATTGCTTCTCCTAATTTAATTCTAAAATATCAAAATTATTAAACAAAAGATCAACAACTAATATTTTATTTAATAATGCATTTTTATAATCTTCAAATATTATTTTCATAGCTTCACTTACTTGCAAAGAGGCTATTATCGATACTGCATATGGAGTAACTAATTTTACTTCATCTGTATCTTCTATATCACCTAATATATCTATTAATTTCTTTGTTTTACCTGGAATAATATCTGTAACTTGTCCATAAAATCTTTCAACTCCACCATGAATTAACGGAATATTTTTTTCATGTATTTTTTTATCTAATATTTTTCTACTCTTAAAATTATCAAAACAATCAATAGCTACATCAACATCTGGTAATTCTGTATTTTCCATTATTTTTTCATTAAAAATGTGAATTTCAATATCAGGATTTATTCCGAGTAATCTTTCTTTTGCCACAAATACTTTTTCTTTACCTAAATCTTTGGGAGTATAAAGTATTTGTCTATTTAAGTCCGGCATATCTACAACTCCATCATCATATATATAAATTTCTCCAATTCCAAGTCTAACAAGATGTTGTAAAACATTACTACCTAAACCACCCGCTCCTGCAACTAATATTTTAGATTCTCGTATTTTACTAAAGTTATTATATAAATTTATGTGTCTAGAATATCTTTCCATATTATCCACCACCAGCTGGAGGAAAAATTGATATTATACCTTCTTCAATTTTTGTATTCAAACCATTTAAATGAATTATATTTTTCCCATTTATTAAAATTATAGTTCCAACTTTTATCTTTTTACCTTCAACTAGATATTCCCTTATTTTTTTATCTTTAAATTTATCCACTAGAATATCTATTAGTTCATCAACAGTTATAGGTTTTTCAAATTCCATTTTTATAGATGCAACCTTGAGATATAATCTCAAGGTTGCAAAGAATTTTATTTCAACTTTCATAAAATTTTTAACTCCTTTAATTTTTCTTCAGTTGGAATTCCTTCTTTACTCCATCCTCTTACTTCATAATATTTTGGCAACAACACATCAAGATGAACAACTTGTCCTTTATTTGGACCTTCTTTTACTGGTTCTTCTAATAATCTCTTTGGCAAAGTATCTTCAGAAGGATCAATACCAGCTTCTAAATTAAATTTTCTTTCTAAATTCCATATTCTTTCTCCAATTTTCAATGTTTCTTCAGAAGTTAAATTCCAACCTAATGCAGCATTAATTAAATCTCTGTAATCATCTAATCCTAAAGCAAAAGAGGTAAATAAACATAATCCTGCTGAATCAATAACAGCTGTTAAATCTTGGAATATTTTTACCCATTCAGCTTTTCCTTCTAATGCTTGAGGATCTAATTTTTCAGGAGCTCCCAAAATTTCTGGAGAAATCATATAACCTCTAACATGACATCCTCCTCTATTACTTGTTGCATATTCAAGTCCATGCCCTTGAACACCACGAGGATCATATGCAGGTAATTCTTGTTTTTTAACTGACATTGAAAATTCTGGATGTCCATAACTTTCAGCTAGTCTATATGAACCTTCTGCTAATTTATCTCCAAATCCTTCTCTTAATCCCATTTGTTTTGTATAATATACAACTGCTTCTGAACTTCCGAATTTTAGTTCTGGGCCATTATTTAACTCTTCTTTTTTTATAATTCCTTTTTCATACATTTCCATTGCAGCTGCAATTGTAGCACCGGCAGAAATAGTATCAAGACCATATTTATTACATAAATGATTAGCTTCTACTATAGCTATTAAATCTGAAACGCCACAATCTGCTCCAAACGACCATCCTGTTTCATATTCAGGTCCTTCTGTTTCCATTCCATTAGGCAGAGTTACTCTTCTTCCACAGGCAATTGGACAGCCAAAACATGGCATATTTTTTATCAAATATCCTTTTTCCACTAATGCTTCTCCTGAAACTTCGTCAGTTAGTTCAAAAACTGATTCTTGGAAATTCTTTGTTGGATATAGTCCATTTTGATTAATAATATTATCCAATACTTTTGTTCCTAATTTAGGTAACCCTTCACCTGTAACACCATTTTCTTTCAACATTTTAATCTTTTCTTTTACAGTTTCCATAAACTTTGCTGGGTCTTTCACTTCAGGTCTTTTTGATCCTCTTACTACAACAGCTTTTAAATTCTTACTTCCCATAACAGCTCCAACGCCAGTTCTTCCAGCTGCTCTATGCTTATCATTCATAACTGCTGCAAATTTAACTAATTTTTCACCTGCTTGACCTATACACGCAACTCTTGCTTTTGGATCTCCAAATTCTTCTAATAACATATCTGTCGTTTCAAATACATCTTTCCCCCAAAGATGTGATGCATCTTTTAATTCAACATGATCATCTTTTATAGATAAATATACTGGTTTATCCGCTTTTCCTTCAAAAATAATCATGTCATAACCTGCAAATTTTAGTTCAGCTCCAAAATACCCACCAGAATTACTTGAAGCTATCGTACCTGTTAACGGCCCTTTTGTTACTACCATATATCTTCCACCAGTTGGTGCGGCAGTACCAGATAATGGACCTGTAGCCATGAAAAGTTTGTTTTCTGGAGATAAAGGATCTACCTTTGGATCAACTTCATCATAAAACATTTTTGTAGCGAGTCCTCTACCACCCAAATATAAATCTGCATACTTTGGTAATTCTTCTACTTTTATACTTTTTTCTGTAAGATTTACTCTCAATACCTTTCCATTAAATGACACTTTTACCCCCCCTTTTTAATATTCCTTCCTTTCCAAACACGGGAGGCATAACCGTTTCCAGTTATACCCATTGGCCTTTTTCCATAGCATTAGCTTTAGGAAACAAGGCTCGGAAGGGGTAATGTATTCACTAAAATTTTATCATATTTTCATATAAAATTCAATATATCTTTTTTAGTTTGTATTTTAATTATTTATGTTATAATTATCGAGAAAAAATTTTATTTGGAAGGGGTTAAATAATGAAGAAAATTTTATTTTTAATAATATTTTTCTTTTTTATCTCAAATACATTCTCTTTGGAAATTTCGCTAAAAATTAATAACAATATTAACAACATAAAAACTTATCAAGGTATAACTTTTAAAGTTACTCACGATTTCGAAGATTTTCATTTTTTAGGAGAATTAAATGCATTTAATGATGGAAAGTATAAACCTTCACATGGAGAGACATATTATAAGGGATTCTATTTTTACATGAAAAACGGTGGAATTATTATAGATTTTGACAAATATAGACTTTCATTTGGTAGATTACAACATTATGATATTGTCAATTCACCTTATTCATTATACATATCATCCAAAGGATTACCTGCGGTAATAATGGATTTTAATTATGAAGACAATACTTTTTTCTATGAAACGAGATATATTGAATTAAACAGAGAATCAACTATAGGATATCCGGATAGAGGAGCAAATTTTAAAAATTATGGAATTAAATTTGGTAATTTTAGATTCGCATATGAGGAATCTGCTGTTTATGTAAATACATCTTTTGATATAGAATATTTTCTTAATCCTATTCCAAATTTTTTTGTACAATATGTAAACATATCATCTGGTAAACCTTGGACACATGGATTTAATGCAAATTCTATTATGGGATTTATGTTAGATTATACTGATGAATATAAATATATATATGGACAAATATTAGTAGATGATATAAATACAAATAGATTTTTTGATCCAGACAGTTATCAAAACCCTGATAAAATTGCTTGGAGTTTAGGTGGAAGTATTAATACACAATTTGGAAAATTCGGATTATATAGTGCTGGAGCTACAAAATACACATTTCAACCATCTGGTAATGGTATAAATAAATATTATGGCTATACATATTATCCTGATGTTGTTTATTATTACAATGGAGAAAGAACCATTTTACCTGAGGAAAATTATATTGGATATTTTAATGGAGAAAATAATTTATCATTTATGATGACTTATGAAAATATTTTTAATAATATTAATTTAAATAGTAATTTTGAATATAGCATTTCTGGAAGCAAATCACCTGCAAATCCGTGGCATGAACTAATTTCTTGGAATGATATAGGTAGTATGAGTGGTACAAAATTTTTAGATGAAGATGAGCTAGAGCATAAATTTGACTTTAACTTAAATTTAGATTATCGCATTTTTGGAATTAAAATATATAACGGATTAAATTTAAGATATATATTTAACAAATTAGAATTAAATCCTACATCTGAAAATGACTCAGTACAAATCAAATTATTTAAGCCATCTAATAAAAATGAATTTTATAGTAACTTAAATTTAGGGTTTGAAATAACTTTCTAAATAAAAAACGCGAGGAAATTTCCTCGCGTTTTATTATTTTTCAAATAGCTTTTTTAAATTTTCAGAATATGGAGGTCTTACTACACCCTTTTCAGTAATAATTGCAGTTACTAATTTATTTGGTGTCACATCAAATGCTGGATTGTATACATTAATTTCTTCTGGTACCATTTTTGATTTATGACAATATCTTACTTCATTATGAGATCTTTCTTCTATTGGTATTTCATTTCCAGTTGGTGTATTTAAATCTATTGTTGATAATGGTGCTGCGACATAAAAAGGAATACCATGCTCTTTTGCTAATACAGCTACTGAATATGTTCCTATTTTATTTGCAACATCACCATTTGCTGCTATTCTGTCTGCTCCAACTATTACAGCATTTATTTTTCCTTGTTTCATCACCCAACCAGCCATATTATCTGATATTAAAGTAACATCAAATCCATCTTTATACAATTCCCAAACAGTAAGTCTAGCTCCTTGTAAATATGGCCTTGTTTCATCTGCATATACTTTTATATTTTTACCTAATTCTCTTGCACCTCTAATAACACCTAAAGCTGTTCCATAGTCCACTGTAGCCAAAGCACCAGCATTACAGTGTGTTAAAACTGTATCACCATCATTTAATAATTCTCCACCAAATCTTCCCATAGCTCTATTTGCTTCAATATCTTCAAAAGCTATATCTAATGCTTCTTTTTCTATTAATTCAATTAAATTTCCTTCATTTTTTATTTCAAAAAATCTTTTTTCCATTCTATCTAACGCCCAAAACAAATTTACTGCAGTTGGCCTTGTATTAGCTAATGTTTCTTTTACTTCTTTCATTTTTTCTTCTAAATTATCAAGTTTATAATATTCTTTCACACCTAACACATATCCAAAAGCAGCTGAAGCTCCTATGGCAGGTGCTCCTCTAACTACCATATCTTTAATAGCTATTGCAACTTCTTTGAAATTCTTACATGATACATATGTTTCTTCAAGAGGTAAATATCTTTGATCAACTAAAACTAAAGAATCTCCTGTCCATTCCATTGTTTTAGTCTTTAACTTGCTCATTCTTTATCATCCTTCTCCACTTCAGCAATTACTTTTTTAGCTAATTGAACATATGGAGCTACATGTTCTGGCTTTCCGAAATATGCTGCAGGTTTACCAGTATCCATATTTGTTCTAATTTCTTCACTTAGTGGAATTTCTGCTAACAATGGAATATCATATTTTTCTGATAATGATTTTGCACCATCTTTACCGAAAATATAATGTTTAGTATTACAGTTAGGACATAGGAAATATGCCATATTTTCTACTAAACCTAAAACTTTTTTATTCATAATTTTAAAGAAATTAATTGCTCTTTCTACATCATCTTTTGAAACTTCTGAAGGTGTGGTTACAATTATAGCTCCATCAAATTTGTTTAGTAATTGCATAACTGTTAATGGCTCATCTCCTGTACCTGGAGGTGCATCAATTATTAAATAATCTAAATCTTCCCATTCAATATCATTAAAAAATTGCTTAATTGTTCCAGTTTTAATAGCACCTCTCCAAACAATAGGTTTACCTCCTTCAGGAACGAATTGAGATACGGATAACACTTTAATTCCATTTACTTCTGGAGGTAATATTTTTTCCCCTACTTGATATGGGTGATCTTTTTCTGTACCACCTAACATTCTCATAACGTTTGGTCCATGCATATCAATATCCATTAATCCTACTTTTCTACCTTCCAATGATAATGCTACAGCTAAATTTACTGCAACTGTTGATTTACCAACTCCACCTTTTCCACTCATTACCATAATAACATGTTTTATGTTATCTAATTTTGGTTGATCTGGCAAATGAAATGGTACTTTTTTATCAGCCATATTATTCCTCCTCAACTATAATCTCATATGTAACTTCTGCCATTCCTTTTACAGTCGCAGAAGCAGAACAGTATTTTTCTTGAGATAATTTTACAGCTCTTTCTAATTTATCCATAGGTAAATCTTTACCTTTAAAAATGTATTTAACATGTATTTTTTTAAAATACTTAGGGTGTTCTTCATTTCTTTCTGTTTCTAATTTTATACTTAAATCATCAAATTTAACTTTCATCTTTGTTAAAATAGATACAACATCCATTCCTGTACATCCACCAATTCCTAATAAAAATAACTCCAAAGATCTAGGTCCACTATTTGCGCCTCCAAAGTCTGGAGAAGCATCTATTATAACTTCATGACCTGATGGTGTTTTAGAAACAAATTGCATTCCTGTTGTATTTTTTAATTCTATTTCCATTATAAAAACCTCCTTATTACAATATTTTATATCAAATTAATTATACTCTTGTACTTATAATAATGTATAACATTAATTTTAAAAATTAAAAAAATGTTTCTTTTGATTTTAATGTTTTAATGTATAATATATAAAAAATATTATTTATTTAGGAGGTTCGTATGAAATATAATAAATTATTAGTTTTTGGTATATTACTCTTATTTAATATATTATTTTCTTCACCAGATACTTTTCAAGTTGTTAATAAAATAGAAGTTGGAGAAAGAACTTTTCACATTGATATATATGGTAACTTTGCTACAATTTGTAATTATAGCGGAACTGTAAAAGTTATAGATTATGTAAACGGCGAAGTAATCTTATATGTTGATGATGGTATAATAACAAGACCTATGGCAGGATATTTTATAAACAACTATTTATATGTAATTGATAATGGCGATCCTTCTTTGAAAGTAATAAACAAATGGGGAAGTTTAAGCAGAAAAATAAAATTAAATGCAAAACCCATAAATATGAAAGTTCTTAAAAATAAATTTTATATTACTACAACAAACCCATATGGTTTATATATTATAAACAAAGATTTATTTAAAATAGATTCATTTACCGAATTTCCTGTAAAAGCACCTTTTATTTCTGTAATGAAAAACGATATTTTTATTCCAATGTATGAGAATGAAAAAGATAATATTTTTTCAACTTATAAGTTGTTATATAGATTAAGCACAAATGATTTTATTATGAATTTAAAAAGGATATCTTATCCCATTGATATAGAAGAAAATAATGGAAAATATTATTTAGGCGAATATTTTAATGGAGGTATTTATGAGTTCTGGGATAACTATCAAAAGAAAGTTGCACAATTTGGAAAATATTTAACAAATATTGGAATTTTCAATAATAACATTATTGGTAATTCTTTGTTTGGAGGTATATATGTTTATTCTTTAGAAAATAAATCTACAAAAATAATATTAAAAGATATTCCTATAACCGACTTTGCATATAACTCTTCAAATGATTTTTTATTTGCAATATCTCATATTACAGGAGAATTTTTCGTTATAGATAAAGATTTTAATATATATGAAACATTAAAAATAGAAGATTATCCTATAGATATAGAAGTTCCAACAGATAATATTATTTTAGTATTGTCCACAGATGGCAGAGTTTTAAATATTATAAGAAGGTTTTAATTAAATTTAATGTTTTAATATATGTATCATTAAGCTTATTTTTATAATTTTCAAATATAACTTCAAAAGAATAACTTGATAAATTGGCTATTTTATATATAAGATCTTCTTCATCTCTATAAAATAAGTTATATTTATCGTCTATAGCATTAAACACGCGATAGTTCTTTTGATTTCTGTACATTATCACAGGAATTTTTAAATACATAGCTAATATACCTCCATGTAATCTATCCGATATTACATATTCCGATTTTAAATATTCATCAATTATATTTTCTTCGTCATATATAGGAAAAGATATATCTATTTGATTTTTATAATTTTCATAAAATTCATATGCATATATTGAATCTTGCGCTTTATTTAAAACAACAGGAACTATTTTAGAAACTCCGGCTTGCTTTAATATGTAAACTAAATTATCCCAGTTTTTCCTTGATTTAATCACAAAAACTATTTGTCCTTGATTTGTATTTTTTTCAAATTTTTTATTCCTATACTTTAAAACACCTATATCTGTACCTAATTGAAAATTATTCGTAAATCTTTTAGCAAATAAGTAACTAGTTTTATCTCTTAAAATTCCATATAATTTGTTATATTTTAAAATCTTTTTCATTTTTCTTATGGCATAATTATGCTTAAAATGCCCAAATCCTTGGGAAATAAATAATATATTTTTTTCATATTTCTTGGCTATATTAAATAATAATTCATAATATAGAAAACTTCTTAATGATGTTTCCGTTTGAAAAAGATTACCTCCACCATAGATTACAATATCGCTTTCTTTTATTTTATTTACTATTTTAGGAAAATCAAATTTCTCTATGTTAATTATATTAAAACTATATTTTTCTTTTTGATTAACTTTATCTGAAATTATATAAATATCACCCACAAAATTTAATTCTTCAAATATATCTAATATAGATTCAAAAAGGATTTCATCACCTATATTATTATATCCATAATATCCTATAATAAAAATTTTTTTCATTTTTCCCAACTCCTTAGGTTTTTTTGAGTTATATATAGAATTATTACTCAGGAGGCGATTAAATTGTTTTTGAAAGATCTTTCTATGAATATTATACCAAAAGCATTAAATGCTATTGAAGCTAGACAAAAAATATATTCTCATAATATAGCTAATTATAACACACCAGGTTATAAAAGGAAAGATGTTTCTTTTGAAAAGGAATTACAAAAAGCATTAGGAGAATCTAATGAAATTAAACTTAAAACAATTAACGAAAAGCATTTAAATAATATACCTTCTATAAATGAAGTAAATTATGATATAATTATTGATGATTCAAGATCAACTAGGGAAGATGGAAATAACGTTGATATAGATATTGAAATGGTTAAAATGATGGAAAATACTCTTCAATATAACGCTTTAACAAGACTCATTAATTATAGATTATCAGATTATAAAACTGTTATAGGAGGAATTAAATAATGAATATTAATTCTTTTAGAATAATGGATATTGCAGCAAGCGGAATGACCGCAGAAAGATTTAGATCTGAGGTTATATCTAATAATTTAGCTAATGCAAATACCACAAGAACAGAAAATGGAGAACCATATAAAAGAAAAGTTGTTACATTTAAAGAAGTTTTAAATAATACAGTTTCTTCAAAAAATGAACAATTATCAGGGGTTAGAGTCTCAAGTATAGAAGAAGATAACAGTCCTTTTAAATTAGTGTATGATCCAAGTCACCCTGATGCAAATGAAGAAGGATATGTAAAATATCCAAATGTTAATGTATTGAGAGAAATGGTCGATTTAATTAGTGCTCAAAGAGCATATGAAGCTAATGTAGCTGTTATAAATTCAGCAAAAACAATGTTTAATTCTGCCTTATCTATTGGCCGTGGAGCTTAGGAGGTGTAATGCATGATAGAGAAAATACCAGGAGTATCAGGAATAAATGGAATTAATGATATAGCAAGGACGCAAAAAAATAACCAAACATCATCTAAAAACCTTAATTTCGCAGACATTCTAAGAAATGCTTTGGATGATGTTAATAAAACACAAAAGATTTCCGAACAAATGAGCGCTGATTACGCAGCTGGAAAAATTGATAACATTCATAATGTTATTATTTCTGCTGAAAAAGCGTCGCTATCTTTAAAATTAACTACAGAAGTAACAAATAAGATTGTATCAGCTTATAAAGAAATTATGAATATGCAAATCTAAAGTGAGGTAAAAACATGGAAGATATAATTAAAGCTGTAGATAATTTTTTTGAAAGAAATCCAGAGGCAGATTTTGAAGATTTAGAAATCTTTTTATATGATAATTTTGAAAAAGAACAAGTAGAAAAATATTTTGAATTAATGGGCGAGACTATATTAAATGCAGAAAATAATTTTAGAGACCCCATAAACGCTTTTTTAGATAATGATCCAGAAGTTAAAGTAATTCATAATCCTACCGAAGATTTATTAAATAATTTAAATATTAAAAAATGGCCTATTTGGGAAAAGGAATCTTCTACTTTTGATTGGTATTATGATGAAACTGAGGTTTGCTATATTTTAGAGGGTGAAGTAATTGTTCATACAAAAAATAGCGAATATCTAATTAAAAAAGGAGATCTAGTAAAATTCAAAAAAGGTTTGTCTTGTAAATGGGAAATTCTAAAAGATATTAAAAAACACTATAATTTTAATATTGAAATATAATTAGGGCAACGCCCTAATTTTTTTACTTAATAATCCTTAAAAAATGTTAAATTTATCAACATATTCAATGTTAATAAGATATAATTATCAATAATAACAAATAATTAAGTTTTTAATTTTATTATTGTGTGACTATAATTATAGTCAAGGAGGATTTATATGGATATTGAAAATTTAAAATTTTATAGTGTTGCCGAAGCCAAATCAAAATTTTCTTTTGTAACTGAAGAATCTAAGGAAAAATTTGTAATTATTACAAAAAACGGAAAGCCGGAATTTGTTTTAATTGGTTTTGAAAAATTTAAAAAATTAATGTCGTTTATAGATGAAATTAGAGATCTATATTTAATGGAAATTGGCGACCCTAGCAAATACAATGAAATAAAAGATATATTTAAAGAAATAGAAAATTTGGAATAGCTTTGGAGGTGTTATAATGGCACAAGTTGTATTGGAAAATATCGACAAAATTTACCCAAATGGATTTCACGCTGTTAAAAATGCAAGTTTTACAATCGAAGATAAAGAATTTTGTGTTTTATTAGGTCCTTCTGGATGTGGTAAAACTACAACATTAAGAATGATTGCAGGATTAGAAGAAATTTCAAGTGGTAAATTACTTATTGATGGAAAAGTAGTTAATGATGTAGAACCTAAAGATAGGGATATTGCATTTGTTTTCCAAAATTATGCCCTTTATCCTCATATGACAGTGTATGATAACATGGCTTTTGGATTAAAATTAAGAAAGTTTCCAAAAGAAGAAATTGATCAAAGAGTTAAAAATGCTGCTCAAATTTTAGATATTGCACATTTGTTAGATAGAAAACCAAAGCAATTATCAGGTGGTCAAAGACAAAGGGTTGCTGTTGGAAGGGCTATAGTTAGAGATCCTAAAGTATTTTTATTTGATGAACCTTTATCAAACTTAGATGCAAAATTGAGAGTTCAAATGAGATCAGAATTAAAAAAATTACATCATAGATTAAATGCAACAATCGTTTATGTTACTCATGACCAAGTTGAAGCTATGACTATGGCCGATAAAATTGTTATCATGAAAGATGGAGTTATTCAACAAATTGGAACTCCACATGAAGTTTACTTTAAACCAACTAATAAATTTGTTGCTGGTTTCATCGGAACTCCTCCAATGAATTTCTTAGATGCTAAAATTATTAAAGAAAATGGTTTATGGGTTGTTGCAAAAGATTTAAAAGTAAAAGTTCCTAAAAAATACGAAGAAAAATTAGAATCATATATAGATAAAGAGGTTATTTTTGGTATTAGACCAGAAAATATTCATGACAAATCTATTTACAAAGGCGAACATACTGATGATGTAGTTAAAGGAACCGTTGATGTTGCCGAACCATTAGGTAGTGAAACATTATTACATGTTACTATTGGCGGTCAATATTTAGTTGCTAAAGTTGATCCAACAACTACAGCAAAAGAAGATATGGATGTTGAATTAATACTTGAAATGGAAACAATGCATATTTTTGATAAAAAAACAGAATTAGCAATAATTTAATAAATTTATTTAAAGAGGTCCTAAACGGGACCTCTTTTGTGTTATAATTATTCCGGAGGTGCTAGTATGGCTAATATATTTGAAATAGAAAATTTTTTAAATAACGTGTTAGAAGTTGAAAAATTTAATGATTATTGTTTTAATGGAATTCAGATAGAAGGCAAAAAGGATGTTAATAAAATTGCAGTGGGAGTATCTTTTAATAATAAATTTATAGAAGAAGCTTTAAAGATAAATGCTGATATGATGCTAGTTCATCACGGAATTTTTGGAAAAGATTTTTTTAAAATTAGAGGCTATTTTAAAAACAGAATAGAAAAAGTAATAAAAAATGATTTAACTTTAATGGCATACCATTTACCTTTAGACGCTCATTTAGAATATGGGAACAATGCTCAAATTGCTAAAAAACTTGGAATAAAAAACTTTTTTTCTTTTGATGTTGGAATTATAGGTGAATTTGAAGAAAAAATTAGCTTCGAAATATTTATTAACCAACTTAAAGAACTTTTTAAAAGAGATGACTTGTTAGTGTATAAAAATAATACATATGTAAAAAAGATAGCTATTATTTCCGGCGGAGCCTCTTCAGTATTAGAAGAATTAGAAGGTAAAGTTGACACTTTTATTACCGGAGAAGTTAAAGAGCAAATTAGAGATATTGCTAATGAAATTGGAATAAACTTCATTAACGCTGGTCATTATTCTACAGAAACTTTTGGAGTAAAAGCCATTGCTAAATTATTAGAAAAACAATTTAATTTGGAAACTATATTTATTGATTTGTATAACGAAATTTAATGAACATATGTTATAATAAATTGGAGGTTTATATATGAGAAAATATTTTATAATATTTATTTTATTCTTATATACTTTAACATTTTCAATTGATTTTTCAAAAAGTAACAAGGGGTATTATGAAACACCCGCATATAAATCATATATAGGGTTCAATATAAACAAAGAGATTTTTCATTCTTCACTTCCTTTGTTAATTGGAAATTTAGAATATAACAGCGAAATTCCCTTTATACCATATAAAAAATTTTTATACAATAAAAATGAAGTATTTATTTTAGGGATTATTGAAAGAAATGCTGATTATTCAAATAAAAATTTCAAGGTTTATAGCGTAAATGATACAATAAAAAAGTACGAAAAAGAAATTAAAGAATCTAATATTTCAATATTGATTCTATATAAAAATGTATCTATTCATGGAGAAAGAATTACTCAGGATAGTACAAATTTTATTTTTGATAACTTTACTTTTGTTATAAACGATAATTATCCTAGAGAAATATACGCAATAAATGATTCTGTTTTTGAAAAATATTACAAAGAAGAAAAAAACAATGATAATTATATTTATTATAAAGTAAAAAATGGAGATACATTATACAGCATTTCAAGAAAATTTGGTGTCTCTATTGATTATTTATTAAATATTAATAATATTAAATCTCCAGAATTATTAAAAGATGATATGTATTTGATTATTGGAACTTCTGAAAATTATACTTCTAAGGGTGAATAATGTGAACAACTTAACTGATGGTGTAAAAGATATTATTTCCAGAATCCCTATCAAAAATTTTAGATTAATATTGGGTTCAAAAATATCAGATAATCTTTTTAGAGTAATCTCATATTTTGACTCAAATGTTATGGATTTTAATAATTCCATAAACAATATGTATTTCTCTGTAGAAGATAAGTTTAAATATAATAATTTTGATATTGTATTATACGAAGAATCTATAAATAGACACTTTTTTGAAAACAAAGAAGATTATTTTGCAATTGGTCAAAATTTAATCTTTAGAAACAACGTAGTAGGTTTTATTTATTTATTATTGGATAATAATACTAAATACAATGAAATTCAAGAATTAAAAGACTTATTCTATGAACATCTTAAAAATTTTTTAGGTGTAATATTAGATTTAAAAGATGATTTATTAAAAGATTATAATATTGAACAAACTATAAATTCATTATTTCATATATTAAAAGCTCATGACCCTTATACATATCATCATTCTTTAAGAATTGCTGATTTTTCTATATTAATGGCTGAAAAATTAAATCTTGATCAGCATGATGTTGAAAAATTGTATTTTGCTTCTTTGATTCACGATTTAGGGGAAATTTGGATTCCCAAAGATATTTTACAAAAACCTGAAAAATTAACCCCTATTGAAATTGATATAATAAAACAACATACAAATAAACTAGAATTATTATTTGCAGGTAATGATTACTTTTCAGAATATGTTGAAATAGCAAAATATCATCATGAATATTTAGATGGTAGTGGATATTTTAAAAAAACAGATATCCCTTTCCTTTCAAGAATACTTTCTGTTTCAGAAGTAGTTGATGCTTTATTATCAAATAGACCTTGGAGAAAAGCTTTAAAAATCGAAGAAGCAATGGTAATTTTAAAAAAAATGGCAGAATCAAATAAACTAGATAATAAGATTGTAAATATAGCAAACGAATTAATTCCAGAATACTACGGTGGCCTATATACTAATAGATTTTTAAAGTACAATGATATATTTATTAACTTAAATATCAACGGAACACCTGTTTCCATTGAAAGTAAAGTTATCGACTCAAAAAACGACTATATAAATGTATATATACAAAAAAATACTGTAGAATTTGAAAATAAAAAAGTTAATATTGAAAAGGAATATTTTAATATAGGTGATAATTTAACAATAAAATATTATTTAGATAATTATTCATTTACTAAAGAATGTACAATAGTTGCTAAAAACAAATTAGGTCACTTATTAAAAATCAATAAAAATTTAAAAGGAAATGATATTTTTTATATAAAATGGAATTTAAATGGGGTTGGAGTCCCTTTAAAAAAAGTGATATTTGTCAATAAATTTGTATGGAGATTAGATAATGAAAAAGCCTTTAAAGTAAATATTGAAAGCATATCTAATAATAATATTATATTCTTTGCATCAAAAGATAAAATAAATAGTATGAATGATAATAAAATGGTTATATCTTTTGAAGCATATAATATAAAAGTTAATTTAATAGGTGATCTAACCTATAAAAATGAAATTTTTGTAGGTTATTATCATTGCGATTTTAAAATAGGAGATTTAAATGATGAGGAATATAAAAAGTTAATGCAAATTATTCATTTAAGAAAAGAACAATTAAAAAAATTAAAATAAAATTCGGGATGTCCCGAATTTTTTCTTAAAAAAAAAATAATTGTAACTTTTTATATTGACATAAAAAATATTTTAAAGGTATAATAGGTGAAGGTAAATATATAAATTATAAAAAGGAGGAATTCTAATGAAAAGAACATACCAACCTTCCAGAAGAAAAAGAGCAAGAACACATGGATTTTTAGCTAGAACAAAAACTCCTGGAGGAAGAGCTGTTTTAAGAAGAAGAAGAGCAAAAGGAAGAAAAAGATTAGCAGTTTAATATGAGTGAAACTTTTAGAAAACATGAGAGACTTCATTTAAAAAATGATTTTGATAAAACTTTTTCTTGTGGAAAGAGACATATAAATAATTATTTTGTAATTGTTTATAACAAAAACTTTTTAGGTTATACTAGAATAGGTATAACTATTAAAAGAAAATTTGGAAAAGCTCATAAAAGAAACAAATTGAAAAGATATATTAGAGAGATATATCGTAGAAATAAAAGTCTCTTTCCACAAGGTTATGATATAGTATTTTTGCCAAGAAAAGATCTCTCTAAAGAATTTGAAAATTTATCCTTTCAAGATATTGAAAATATTATTTTAAACATATCGGAGCGCTTAAAATGAAAAAAATATTTTTGGGACTAATTAAATTTTATAAAAAATATATTTCACCTTATAAACCTTCAAAATGCATATATTATCCAACTTGTTCAACATACACATATGAAGCAATTGAGAAATTTGGTGCTTTAAAAGGTATTTATTTGGGATTTTTAAGAATAATTAGATGTAATCCTTTTCATCAAGGTGGAATTGATCCGGTCCCAGAAAAGTTTTTCATCATTCCAAAAAATAATAAGCGGGGTGTTAAAAAGTGAAAAAGTTACTTTTAATTATAGGACTTTTAGTCCTAGGGGTTTTTGTTTTTTCTCAAAATCCTGAATATAATATTACATCTTCTTCAACTGAAATTAATTTGCAAATGAGATTATATAACGTAACATTAGATAATTTAGGTCATATGAAAAATTTTAAAATCTTACAAGATAGAAGTAATACATTATTTGTAAATATTTATAGTTACTACAATGATAGTTTCAATATTTATGATGAAAACGGAAAAGAATTATTACCTTTATATTACAATATTTCTGAGAACAATTTTGACAATTATATTGAGATAAAATATTATTTTGAAAATGGCGGAATAAAAAGCTATAAATTTTATAATGATCCTTATTATAACTTTGATATTTCTTTTGAAAATATATATGGAAAAGTTATTATCCCAACAATTTCTTACCCTAATACAGTAGATGTAGATAATGAAATATTAATTTCATATTTAAATAAACCAATTAAATCAATTTTTATTTTTGATGCTGATGATTTAAATATAGAAGATCAAAGCATTATAATTAATCAAAATAAAACATTTAAAGCGTATATGGGACCTTCAAAATTTATTTTTATTAAACAAGTATTCCCTGAAAAATACGAAAGAATTATATCTTTAGCTAAAAATGTTGGAGCTATAAATTGGTTATGGTATATAAATTATGCTTTTGTTTCATTTTTATGGTGGCTATATAGATTTACAGGAAATTTTGGTTGGGCTATAATGATATTTACTTTAGTAATAAGATTAATACTTTATCCTCTATACCATAAACAAACAAAATCTATGATTGAAATGAGAAAACTACAACCCGAAATAGAAAAGATTAAGAAAAAATATAAAGATCCTCAAAGACAACAACAAGCATTAATGGAATTGTATAGCAAACACAAAATTAATCCAGCTGGTGGTTGTCTTACAGCTTTCATTCAATTACCAATTTTTTGGATTTTATATGGTGCTATAAATTATTATCAAGGAACATTTGCATATAATCCACAATTTTTAATTTGGTCAGATTTATCTCAAGGCGGCTTCAAACAAAATATTTTGTTAGTGTTATTAAGTGTTATCGCTTATCTATTTAATTCATTACAATCAGCATCTGATAGAAAAACAGCTTGGAATACTTCTATAATGATGATTATTTTCCCATTCTTATTTATTAATTTACCAACTGGTATATTTATCTATTGGGTAACAAATGCTGTTTTACAAATTTTCATAACCGCATATGTAAATAAAAAGAATCACATTAAAGGATTGACAATAAGAGAATTTTTAGGATTAGGTCCAAAACCATATAAATCATCAAAATAGTCACATTTAGGAGGTGCAATAATGAATATAAAGATTCGAGAAAACGAATTTGAAGGTAAAAGTATTGACTTGGCATTTGATGAAGCTATACAATATTATGGAGTTTCTCCAGAAGAAATTAGCTTTGAAGTTATTCAACAACCTAAAAAAGGGTTTTTAGGCATTGGTAATAAAAATGCGGTAATTAAAGCTTTTTTAAATGAAAATTATTTAAAAAATAAGATGAATGAATTTTTAAGTTCTATATTAAAACACTTTGATGGAGATTTCGAATATTCTATAATTTTTCAAGGGAAAAATATTTTAGTAAGAATGGACGGAGATGGACTTGGAAAATTAATAGGAAAATATGGTAGAACTATTGGTGCTATGCAACATATATTATCTATTTATATTAATAGATTATCTAGTACTAAAATTGACGTAAACTTAGATGTTGGAGAATATAGACGAAAGAAAAAAGAGAAAATATATGAAATAGTGGAAAATGCTATTAATAGATTAAGTGAAAATAATGATAGAATAGAATTAGCTCCGATGTTTTCATATGAAAGAAGAATTGTTCATGAATATGTTAGAAGAGAATATCCACATCTTGAAACTGAATCGGTTGGATTAGAACCTTATAGAAAAGTAGTAATAAAATTATCAAAATCTCATATAAAAGCTTAAAGAAAAAGGGATTATCCCTTTTTCTTTTTTTGTAGTATAATAATAATATATAATATCCTCATAGGAGGGATTTTATGTTTATTAATCCATTATCTGGAAATTCTGCACAAAAATCTAGTGAAAAGAAAATTAAAAAGAACTCTAATGAAAAAACTGTAAAAAGAAAAAATTCTTTTACAGAAATTATGGAATTGAATGAAATAGATATTATTAAAAAAGATTTAAATAAATTATTAGAACAAATAGAAGAATATGGTTCACAATTCAAACGCTCACCTATAGAAAAAAATCTTGAAAAATACAAAAAAAGCGTTAAAGATTTCTTAAAGAAAATTGAAAAAAATTTGTATAAGTTGAATTCTAAAATGAATTTTAAAGAAAAAAACTTTTTTGTTGTAGCTGAAAAAATAAATAAAGAATTAAAGGATTTAACTGACAGTTTAATAAAAAATGAAAGCGGCGCATTTCTATATGCGAAAAAAGTAGATGCAATTAACGGATTACTTCTTGATTTATATAAATAATGGGGTGATTAAAATTATTTTAGACAAAATAAATAATTTTAAAGGTTCTTCTATATGCCTGGTTAATCATGATAAATTTATATTATACAATACTGCAGAAACAATAAAAAAAAGTATTAATATTAATGATATTTATGAAGTTTCTCCAACTGGTGGAAATATAAAAATCGATGATATTAGAAATATACAAGAATTTTTGATGTATAAACCTAATTTTTCTGATTATAAATTAGTATTTATACATGAAATTGACAAAATGACTGAACAAGCTTCAAATGCTATACTAAAATTATTGGAAGAACCACCTCAATATTCAATTATTGTAGCAACAACTTCTAGGTGGTACAATTTATTATCTACTATTAGAAGTAGATTATATAAAATTTTAATTCCTAATAATAAAATTATAGAAAAGATAAAAGATAATTATCCGGATTTGTATTTAAATATGTCTTTTTCTATAAAAACTGACTTAGAGTGTGCAGATTATATTTTATATAATCACGATAGATCTTTAAAAATATTAGAAGAAATTAAAAATTTTTCTTCAGCAGAAATAGAAAAATTAATAACATATTTAATGGTAGAAAATGGTACTATTGAGGAAAGAATATTAAAATATGAATCATTTTTTGAAATAATAAAACGTTTTGAAAAACTAGATTTAATAGAAATTCAAAAAATAATTGATAAAATAATATCGTATAAAAATAAAATAAATGATAAATTAAACACATTAAAAACTTTTTCTAAATTATTTCTTTCTCTATACCATGATGCATATATTTTTGGTTTAACCAGTCATTGGAAAGAATTTTACTCACTAAAAATGGTTTATTTTTTTGGATTATCTGATTTTGAATTGGATTTTAAAAAAATAAATGAAAATGTAATATGGTGCGAAAATATATATAAAAGTAAAGTTTCTAATTTTAATTTTGATCTTACTATTCAAACTATGTTTTTTAGATTTATACTTGCTTTTTTTAAAAATAAGGAGGAATAAATATGATAAATTTAAATGCTTTAGTATACGGAGTTGAAATATCAAATCTTTCTCCATTAGTATATTATGCAGGAAATGATGAAGATATAAAAATTGGTGATCTTGTTTTAGTAAATACTGATATGGGGCTAGATGTCGGAAAAGTTCGAATTGGACCAAAAGAAATGACCTTCGAAGAAATAGGATATGAGGTTACTTCTATTTTAAGGAAATTAAATGAAGATGATATGATAACTTATAAAGAAAATATAGAATTGGCTCAAAAAGCAAAAAATATAACTGAAAAAAAAGCTAAAGAACTTAATTTACCTATGAGAATATTATCTTCTAGAGTTGTTTTTGATAGGTCCAAAATAATAGTTTTCTTTGGTTCTGATACGAGAGTTGATTTTAGAGATCTCGTTAAAGAACTAGCAAAAGAATTTAAAGCAAGAATAGAATTAAGACAAATAGGTATTAGAGATGAAGTTAAACTAATAGGCGCATTAGGATTATGTGGACAGCAAACTTGTTGCTCTAGATTTTTAAGAAATTTTGACTCTATAAAAATGGAAATGGCAAAAACACAACAAATGCTAATTAATACAGCAAAAATTTCCGGAAGATGTGGAAGATTAATGTGTTGTTTAGCATATGAAAATGAATTTTATGAAAAATCATTACATTGTATTCCAAATGAAGGTAGTACTATTGAATACGAAAATGTTCCTGCTAAGGTTATTACGGTAAATGTATTTTTAAAACAAGTTACACTACAAATTATTGAAAATAATCAACCTGTAATAGTTAAATTACCATTTGATTATTTTAAAAAAAATTGCCCTATAGGTGATTGAAATGCAATTCATTGGTAAATCATTTATTTCAATTGGAATTATTTTAACTATTATTGGAATTATTTTTTATTTTTCTAATAAAATTCCTTTTAAAATAGGTCAATTACCAGGAGATATATTAATTAAAAAGGATGGATTTACTTTTTATTTTCCATTAACAACAACTATACTAATTAGTATAATATTTAATATAATTATTGCTATAATAAAAAGAATATTATAAGACAAGGAGGAATAAAATGAAAAAATCTTTAAGTGAGTTAAAAGCTTTAGCTAACATATGTAGAGGCGATATTATAAAAATGACAACTGTTGCAAAATCCGGTCATCCTGGAGGTTCAATGTCTTCTATTGATATGTATTTAAGTGTGTTTAATATAGCTAACATTGATCCAAAAAATCCATATGATCAAAATAGAGATAGAGTAGTTATCAGTCATGGACACACTTCACCTGGAGTGTATTCCGCATTAGGAAGATTAGGTTTTTTTAATATTGATGATGCTATTGCTGGATTTAGAAATTCAGGTTCTATTTTTGAAGGACATATCACAAGAGGAATACCAGGTGTTGAATGGACAACAGGTAATTTAGGTCAAGGTTTATCTGCTGGTGTTGGTATGGCTTTAGCTTCAAAAATAACAAGAAAAAATTATCATGTATTTGTATTACATAGCGATGGTGAAGCACCTAAAGGTCAAATTGCTGAAGCCAGAAGAACAGCAAAAAAAGAAAATTTAAATAATTTGACTGTTCTAATTGATTATAATGATATTCAAATATCCGGAAGAGCTAGAGATGTATTGTATGTAGACTTAGTTAAAGAATATGAATCTGCAGGTTGGAATATAATAGAAGTTGATGGACATAATTTTGAACAATTATTTAACGCAATTGAGGAAGCAAAGAGCTATAAATTAGGTCCAACAGTAATTATCGCAAAAACAATTATAGGTAAAGGTGTATCTTTCATGGAAAACAGACATGAATATCATGGTTCCCCTTTAAGCGAAGCTGAAGCTGAAAAGGCTTTAAAAGAATTGGGTGTAGAAAATGATATTGAAAAATATAAAGAAATGAGGAAAGAATTACCATTATTAAGAAAAAAATTAGAATTTAAAGATAATGTTATAACCGCAGATCCTGGAACTCCTATTGTATATAAAAAAGAAGATAAAATTGATAATAGAGGAGCTTTTGGTAATGCAATAGCAGATTTAGCGAAAGTAAATAAAGGAAAAATTGTTGCTGTAGATTGCGATTTAAAACCTTCAGTAAAATTAGAAAAATTTGAAAAAGTAAGTCCTGAAACATATATTCAAATTGGTATTCAAGAACATAATGCAGCTACAATAGCCGGAGCAATGTCAGTATGTGGAGTTATTCCTTTCTTTGCTGATTTTGGTGTATTTGGTTTAGACGAAACATTTAATCAACAAAGATTAAATGATATTAACCATACTAATTTAAAAACTGCCGTTACACATTGTGGTATAGATATTGGTGAAGATGGAAAAACACATCATGAAATTAATTATATTGGTATAGTAAGAAGTTTCTTTGATACTAAATTAATTATTCCTGCAGATCCAAATCAAACTGATAAAGCTGTAAGATTTGCAGCTTCTACATTAGGAAATGTAGTAATAGCTATGGGTAGATCAAAAATACCTGTGATTTTAGATGAAAATGGAAATCCTTTCTTTGGAGAAAATTATGTATTTGAATACGGAAAAATGGATATTTTGAGAAAAGGAGAAAAAGTTACAATATTAACTCATGGTAGCGTAGCTTATAAAGCTGTAAAAGTTGCCGATAAATTAAAAGAAGAAGGTATAAATATTACCGTTATTAATGTTTCTGCACCACTAGAATTTGATGGTTCTAAAATTGCTGAATATATAAATGATTCACATATCATTATTTATGAAGACCATAATAAATATAATGGATTATTTGTAGAATTTTCAAAATCTGTAGTTGAAAACAAACTTTCTCCATTAAGCATTGAAACATTAGGTGTAGATAATTATTCGCCATCTGGTAATAATGAATCATTATTTAAAATATTTAAATTAGATGAAGATTCTCTATTAAAAATTATTAAGGAGAAAATAAATGAATGATTTTGAAAAATATAACATTAACAAAATAAAAAAGATAATAGGTATTGAAAATATTGACGAAGAGCTTCTTTTCGAGGCTCTTTGTCATTCATCTTATTCAAACGATTACAATTCAAAAGGTAGGAAAATAAAATCTAATGAGCGATTAGAATTTTTAGGGGATTCTGTTTTAAATTTAATTATTGCAGAACATTTATACAAAAACTATAATCTCGACGAAGGAGATATGGCACGAGTTAGAGCTACTGTTGGAAGTGAATTAATTTTATTTGATGCTGCAAAAAAACTTGGACTTGGAGATTATATACTTTTAAGCAAAAACGAAGAACGTTATGGTGGTAGAGAAAAACATTCAATTATATCTGATCTTTTTGAAGCAATTTTAGGCGCAATTTATTTATCTTTAGGCTTTGAAAAAGCTAAAGAGTTTGCTTTAAAGCATTTAAATGAATATATAGATTTATCTATAAAAGGAAAACTTTTTTTAGACTATAAAACTAGATTACAAGAATTGACTCAAAAAGATCTAAAAATTAGACCTGAATACAAACTTATTAGGCAAGATGGACCTCCGCATAATAGAACATTTGTAATTGATGTTATTATTAATGGAAAAAAATATGGTAGAGGCATTGGAAAATCAAAAAAAGTAGCAGAACAACTCGCTGCAAGAGAAGCCTGCGAAAAATTTAGTGGTGATATAAATGAAAAATAGCATTCATTTTGTTAAAATGGAAAATACTAAATCATTATCTTTAACCGGAAACTATTGTTATTTAAATTGCAAACATTGTAATAAACATTATTTAAACAATATGATAACTATAAAAGATATTGACAAGATTTCAAATATGAGTTCTATATTACTTAGTGGCGGTATGAATGATGAAATAAAAGTACCCGTATATAATTTTGTTGAAATATTACAAGAATATAAGAATAAATATAATTTTAAGTATAATTTGCATACTGGATTTATGAATTATAATGAGCTTGAGAAAATAAAAGCTATAAGCGATGCTATTTCTTTCGATTTAGTTGGAAATAAAGAGACTATGATCAATGTATATGGTATAGATAAATTCGAGAATATGTGGAGCACTTTTGACAATTTAATTAAATTAGATTTTAAAGTAAAACCACATATTACAATAGGACTTAATGGAGGAAAATTAACTCATGAAAAAGATGCCATTAATAGGTTAAAAAAATATGATATAGATGAAATAATATTTTTAGTTTTTATTCCTACAAAAGGTTCGGCATTTGAAAATGAAAATCCCCCAAAAATAGAAGAAGTTGTAGAAATATTTGAATATGCAAAAGAGAAAATTGAAAATATAAAATTAACTTTAGGATGTATGCACCCAAAAGGAAAGTATAGAAAAGAGCTACAAGAAAATTTATTATATATTGCTGATAAAATAGTTCAACCTGTTCAAAATACTATTGAATTAGCAAAAAAAATGAATTTTAATATAACTTGGAGTTATGAATGTTGCGTATTTTAGGAGGGCATTGATATGATTAAAAAAAATATCTTAGATTTTAGTTATGATGAGTTAGTAAAAGAATTTACAAATTTAAATTTAAAAAAGTTTAGAGTAGATCAGGTGCTTGACTGGATATTTAAAAAGCATATATTTGATTTTTTTGAAATGACAAATATATCAAAAAACGAAAGAGAATTTTTAGATGAATATTTTTATATTAGCATTCCAGAGCCTATTGATATTCAAGAATCAAAAATAGATGGAACAACAAAATTCCTATGGAAATTAGAAGATGGGAGAACCATTGAATCTGTGTTATTGTTTTATCCAAATAGAATTTCAGCATGTATTTCTTCACAAGTTGGATGTCCATTAAAATGCAAATTCTGTTCAACTGGAGCTAGTGGATTTGAAAGAAATTTAACACCAGGAGAAATAGTTGCTCAAGTATTGGCTATAGAAAAACTTAAAGACGTTAATATAAATAACATTGTTTTAATGGGAATGGGAGAACCATTATTAAATTACGACAATGTTTTAAAAGCTATTAGAAATTGGAATAATAAAAAAATGAAAAATCTTGGTGCTCGAAGAATAACCATTTCAACTTCGGGTATTGCTGATAAAATTGAAGAATTAGCTGATTTTGAATTAGATATTAGACTATCTGTATCTTTACATGCCCCAAATAATTATATTAGAGATCAAATAATGCCTATTAATGCAAAATATCCTATAGAAGAGGTTGTTCAATCATGCAAAATATATCAAGAAAAAACTAAAAATAGAGTAACTATAGAATATATTGCTATAAAAGGACTAAATGATGAAGAAAAACACGCACAAGAATTAGCTGATTTATTAAAAGGATTGAAAGTAATGGTTAATATCATTCCCGTAAACCCAAATCCAGCAAATTATGAAAGACCATCAAAAAAATTCCTAAATAGTTTTTTAAATAAATTAAAGGAAAATAATATTGAAGCTACATTAAGAATTGAAAAAGGAACAGATATTGATGCTGCTTGTGGACAATTAAAAATGAGGAAAAAGGGTGTAAAATGAAAAAAATAAAGAAGCATTATTTTAAAATTTTTCATTCAACAAAAATAAATAATAATGATAATCCTAGTAAATTTAATTTACTAGGTAGTATATTATATAATATTATATTATTTATAATAGGCGCAATTACAGGAGGTCTAATTTTACTTCTGTTTATTTTTATTTTCGTAAATAGTTCTTCATATGTAACTATACCCGATATAAAAGGAGAAGATAAAGATACTGCTATAAAATCTTTAAAAGAGATTGGTTTAATACCTTTAACCAAAGGCATTGGAGATAAAGTTTTATATACAGACCCTAATGTAGGAGAAAGAGTAAAAAAAGGAAGACATGTTTTTATACAACTTGGAAAAATAGATCAACTAACTGTTCCTGATTTAATAGGTGTACCTTTAGAAATTGCTGAACAATTTCTTACATCATATAATTTAAAATATAAAATTATTAAAATATATTTCCCAAATGAAGAAATTGAAACAATAATAGATATGGAACCACAACCCAATACCCCTATTAATGAAGGAGATACAATATTACTAAAAGTTTCTTCTTCGGAGGTGAATAAGTGAATACAGGATTAGTGACTCGTTTTCATTCTAATACTTTAGAATTAATTGATTTAGAAACAAATAAAAAACTTACAGCTTTTTTAAGAGGTAAATTTAAATTACAAAAAACTACTCCTGTTGTGGGAGATTATGTAGAATATACAATTGAAAGAGATTCAGCAAAAATTGAAAATATATTACCTAGAAAAAATTTATTATATAGACCTAAAATCGCAAATGTTGATCAGACAATATTAGTAACTTGTTTAAAAAGTCCAAAAGTTGATTATTTAATAATAGATAAATTTTTAGTCCAAGTAGAAAAAAACAATTTAGATTGTATAATAGTATTAAATAAAGTTGATTTACTTGAAAAAAGTGAAATTGATGAATTTTTAAAAATATACTCTCCTTTATATCCAGTAATTTTAGCAAGTGCTAAAAATAATATTGGCATAGAAGAAATTAAACCATATTTAAAAAATAAAATTTCCACATTTGCTGGAATGTCTGGAGTTGGAAAATCTTCATTGTTAAATGCAATTAATCCTGGCCTTAAATTAAGAGTTGGTGAAATATCAGAGAGATTACAAAGAGGCAAACATACAACTACTTATACCGAATTATTAAAATTTGATTTTGGCGGATTTGTTGCTGATACACCAGGATTTGCAGCTTTTGATGTATACAATTTTGAACCTGAACAATTACAGGACTTTTTTATAGAATTTACAGAACATTCTATGTATTGTGGCTTTAATGATTGTGTTCATATAAATGAACCTCATTGTGCAGTTAAAGAAGCCTTAGATAATAATGAAATTTCATTATCAAGATATAACAATTATTTAAAAATATACAACGAAGTGGAAGAATATAATAAAATATTAAGGAGGAAAAAATGGAAATGAAAATTTACCCTTCTATATTAGCTGCAGACTTTTCAAATTTAGGAAATGATATTAAAAATGTAGAAAATAATATTGATGGCATACATCTTGATATTATGGATGGCCTTTTTGTTCCTAATATTTCCTTTGGCACTCCTATAATAGAATCTGTTAGAAAAATTACTAACAAATACTTAGACGCCCATTTAATGATTGTTGATCCAGATAGATATTTGGAAGATTATGCTAGGATGGGAGTAAATGGTATTACTGTACATTATGAAGCTGTTACCCATCTTCATAGAACTATAAATAAAATTAAAGAATTAGGCTGTGACGCTGGAATTTCTTTAAATCCACATACTCCTGTTTTTTTATTGGAAGAAATCCTTCCTTTTGTTGATAGAGTATTAATTATGAGTGTAAATCCTGGATTTACAGGCCAAAAGTTTATTCCTGAAATATTGAATAAAATAATGAAATTGAAAAAAATAATTGATGATAGAAATTTAAATGTTGTTATAGAAGTTGATGGCGGAGTCGGATTAAAAAACATTAAAGAATTATATATGTCTGGAGCTAGAGAATTTGTTGTAGGTGCTGGTATATTTCATCAGGAAAATCCATCTAATGCGGCAAAAAAATTGAAAGAGGTTGTAAAATGATTATTTATCTTGCTACTAATAATAAACATAAATTAGAAGAAATTAATGAAATAAAACCAAAAGGCTTTCAAATAAAAGGTATGTTTGAAATACTTAAAAATTTTGAAGTTAACGAAGATGGGAAAACATTTATTGAAAATTCAATAAAAAAAGCTATAGAAACAGGACGAGTTTTAAGAGCACCTGTAATTGCTGATGATTCTGGTTTAGAGATTGACATTTTAAATGGTTTCCCGGGTGTTTATTCTGCCAGATTTATGGAAAATAAAACCTATATAGAGAAAATGAAATATATTCTAAAGAAATTAGAAAATGTACCTTATGAAAAAAGATCTGCAAGGTTTGTTTGTTCTGCAACCTACTATAATCCTAAAAATAACACATTATTTTCTGTTGAAGGTGAGATAAAAGGATATATTTCATATTCTATACTAGGAAAACAAGGTTTTGGATATGATCCTATTTTTATTCCAGAAGGAGAAACTCTAACTTTTGGTCAATTGGGACAAGATGCAAAAAATAAAATTAGCCATAGAAAACATGCTTTCAATAAATTATTTTCATTATTGCTCAATATTCCTAAATTAGAAATAATTTCTTAAAAAAATTTACCTATTGTTTTCTTGACTTTTTATTTGTTTTCTGGTATTATATACTACGGTTGTGAAAGAGATGCCCCCATCGTCTAGCGGCCTAGGACATTGGCCTTTCACGCCAAAGGCACGGGTTCAAATCCCGTTGGGGGCGCCAGAGAAGTGGGTGCTTAGCTCAGCTGGGAGAGCGTCTGCCTTACAAGCAGAAGGTCGTAGGTTCGATCCCTGCAGCACCCACCATTTTATTAGAGGCCAGGTAGCTCAGTTGGTAGAGCACTGGACTGAAAATCCAGGTGTCGACAGTTCGATTCTGTCCCTGGCCACCACAAAAACTCCCTAATTTTAGGGAGTTTTTTGTTTAATATTAATTTATGCATTATCTATATTTGAATAGATTAATCTTTATTTTTTAATTATAAAAAATACCTGACTTTTTTAGCCAGGTATTTTTTTATTCAACAAGATAAATTTTTGTTTCTCCAGGGTTTAAATTAATATTTAACCATGCTCCTTCATCCCATTTGAAATCACATCTTCTATAATTTTCTAATAATAAACTAATCTTATGATTACCTCTCCATGTATGATATCCTAAATCAAATCCGAAATTAACAGTTTTATCAAAATTCAAATTAATTGGTATTAATAAACCTTTATTTCCATTCCAATAGAAAATAGAAATAACATTCTCCATATGTTCGGTAAATCTATAATTACTTATTTTTGTTATTAAATCAACATGGTCTTTTTTTATTTCTCCTAAAACCTTTAAAAGATTAACCATATGTTTATCAACATCCCAATGTAACGCATAATAATCAAAAAAAGCTAATTTACCATAAAATTGATCTGTAGGCTTTAAATATTTATATCTTTCTTCTTCCGGTTTTTCAAAATCAAGCCCTAAATTCATCGGTTGTTTTTCAAAAATTTCGCTTCCTGAATTAATTACAGTTATTCCATTTGGCATAAATGTATTTACTACCGCAGATAATTTAGCAAAATTTTCTTCACCATCTCTAGTAACTGCCCTAGGAGAATCCGGTGTTTCAGCTGTAGCAAATGATGGTACTTCTAACTTTGGCATTATATCTCTTATTGTTTTAATAAACCAACCTTCTTTATGTCTAGGTTCGCTCCACCATGTATTACCAAGTATAGCATCATATCCACTCAATTTAGCCTTAATATGATTATCCATGGATAATTCTTCAGCAATTATTCCAAAGGAAGGATCGTAATTTTTTGCACTTGATATAATTCTATGTTCTAATTCTTTTGGCAAAGCATGTCCCATATCAAGTCTTGCTCCATCAATTCCATAATTTTTTTGGAAATATGGCATTAAGTCAGATAACATATTCCATAATTCTTCATTTTTTTCTTTTCCAGGAAAATTACTTGATTTTACCACATCAAATAAAACATATGGAGGTTGTTCATTAGGATTTTCTAAATATTTTTCAGATTCTAAAGGATGACTCATAAATAATCTTAAAAATGTAACATCATCCCAAGTAGGTTGAGGATCGTTTATCCAATCAGAAAAACCAGGAACTGTAATTATTTTAAATTCTTTTACTATTTCTTCTAAGAAATCTGGATTATTTTTATTTCTCTTTACAAAATTATCCCATTTTTGAGGATTTGTAATATTTGGTGCCCATCTAAATTTTTTCAAATGTTTTTTTACTTCAGGATGATTATACAATATAGGTAAATTTTCAGATGATGGTTGTTCAAAATCTAAAGATTCTATCATTGGTGGTTTATATGATGATAACTCATTTATATCTATCCAGTAGAACCAATCAGGATGTTCTAAGATTAAATTATTGTCTCTAGCGGCCGTTCTTGGAATAAAATCAAGAATAACTCTTATTCCTAACATATGCGCCGCTTCAACAAATGCTGAAAATTCTTGATCAGCATTAAATCCTTCTAATAACGGATCATGATAATCGTCTTCTACATGATGAAAACTTTTTACAGCATAAGGAGAGCCAACTTCACCTTTTTTAAACTTATTACTTGACTTAGTAATAGGTAATAAATAGATAGCGTCAACATTAAATTGTTTTAAATAGGGTAATAAAGCTATCATTTTTAAAAACGTTCCACTCTCTCTATATCCTAAATCATCATCAGGTTTAAAATAAACTGCATTTGCATCATGTTTGTACGCTGCTGTCATTCTTACATGAGCACTATATATTATAGATTTTTTTAACCAATCTGTCGTTTTTTCATTTGTCGTAAATGATAATGGTTTAGAGTAATCATTTTCTTCTTTAGATTTTTTTATAATATTATCAATAATATTTGAAAAATATTCATAAGGGTTAACTACAAATGTTCTCCCTTTTAAGACAACATTCCCTTCATAATCATTTGGCATCCATCTTTTTGGTATTGCATAATTTGTTTTTCCTTTATCAATATTTACTTTTAAAAAATCATATACATTCTTTAAATTTTTCATCATATTCCCTCCCAAGGATACAATATAAAATGGCGGAGGCGGTGGGATTCGAACCCACATAAGGATTTTATCCTTACCGGTTTTCGAGACCGGCTCCTTAGCCAATTCGGACACGCCTCCATAAATTTATTCTATCAAATACACATTATTTATATTTGAAGTTTAATTTAAATTTAAAAAGATATATCCCTTAAAATAGATTTAATTATATACAATAACTGATAAAAGAAATTTTTAAACTTTGAAAATTTTTTCATGTATATTATAATATATCTTGTTTAATAATTCAAGATGGATATGGAGGATATATATGGAAGAAAAAGAAATTGTACAAAAAAACAATATTAAAGAACCTATATTATTTATTATTATTTCCTCTTTGATATTCTTACCCGTTATGAATTATATGGGTTTTAGTAATTTTTTTAAAACATTAATGTCAACAGCTCATGATTTACTACTTAATACCGTATTTTTTATAATGGCTGTAGCGGTTTTAACAAGCGCGTTTGGTAATGTATTATCAGAATTTGGAGTTGTCTATTTGCTAAACAAAATTTTATCAAAACTTATGAAACCTTTATATAACCTACCTGGAGCAGCTGCTATAGGTGTATTAACTACTTACTTATCTGATAACCCAGCTATTTTATCATTAGCCCAAGACAAACAATTTACAAAATTTTTTGAAAAATGGCAAATACCTTTATTATGCAACTTAGGAACTTCATTTGGAATGGGATTAATTGTATCTACATTTATGATAGCACAATCTTCTTCTATAGGAGAAAATTTATTATTTCCTGTATTACTAGGTAACTTAGGTGCTATTATTGGTAGTATAATAAGCGTAAGAATATTCTCCATTTATACAAAAAAATATTATAAAAATGCTGTATCTATTGAACGTCCCGAAGATGTTAAATCTTGGAATGCAACAAAAGGGAGCTCAATTTCTAGATTAATTGATGGATTACTAGAGGGCGGAAAAAACGGTGTTGATTTGGGACTTTCAATAATTCCTGGTGTGTTAATTATAAGCACTATTGTTATGATGTTTACTAATGGCCCTAAGGATCCATCAATAGGGTATCAAGGACTCCCTTATGAAGGAGTACCTATACTACAATGGATAGGCGATAAATTAAATTTTATATTAAATTTTCTCTTTGGTTTTAAATCTCCAAAATTAATTGCATTTCCATTAACCTCACTAGGTTCAACTGGTGCTGCATTAGCTTTAATACCAAAATTTATAGAATCAAATTCAATAACTTCAAATGATATTGCAGTATTAACTGCAATAGGTATGACTTGGAGCGGTTATTTGTCTACCCATATTGCTATGATGGATTCATTAAAAGCTCGAAAATTAGCAAGTAAAGCTATTATATCTCATACTATTGCTGGATTATTAGCAGGGTTTATAACTCATATATTATATGTCTTTTTTTTCTAATTTGAATTTTTCATTCTTGGTTTCAAAAGCTCGCATCAACACAAATGCTATTAATGCAAAAATAAAAAATATTAATAAAATAATTGCAACTCCTTGTAAAGCTTCTATAATAGTCCTAAATATTTCTAATATCCATCTCTCTGTTGTAAGGGAGATGGCATTATTTAACAATATTCCATTTTCACCCATATATTGATAACCAAAGTATTTTTCTAATTCCCAAATTCTTACTCCTGAAGATATACCCATAATATAAATCGCAAAAATCATATATTTTTTTCAAGCATAACTTATAGAATCATCTATAATTCTATCTAATATTTTTTCTATAGGCTTATCAAAAACCTTAGAAACTATATAAGAAACAAAAATAGATACTGCAAATACAGAAAATAATAATCCAAATGACATAATATCACCCCCATTTAATTATACTCTTCTTTATGATTTTTCTTATGTGTTATTTATGTAAATTATTCATTGAGAATGAATTAAATTTTTCTTTCTATTATCGTAATTAAATTGTAACTTCAAATTTTCCACCTTCTCACATTTTGTTCAATAGATTTCATGAAAAATAATAAATTTTATAGTATACTAGAAATGTATTTTTATGTTAATTCATTAAAATATTATCAAATATGTATATAAGTACAGATTATAGCAAAATTTTGTATCTATAATCTGTTGGATTGTTTTTTATATAATCCTCACCGGGGGTGTATTGATGTTTGAGAATTTGCAAAAAAAATTATCTAATGCTTTTAAGACATTAAAAGGTCAAGGAAAATTATCTGAAAAAAATATAAAAGACGCTGTTAAAGCTGTAAAGATGTCATTATTAGAAGCTGATGTAAACTATAAAGTGGTAAAGGAATTTGTAGAAAAAGTAAAAGAAAAAGCTTTGGGAAAAGAGGTTTTAGAAAGCTTAACTCCTGACCAAGAATTTATTAGAATTGTTAAGAATGAATTAATTGAATTAATGGGAGGAAATGAAAAACCTAAATTAAATATTTCAAAAAGACCTGGTTATATAATGTTAGTTGGTTTGCAAGGTAGTGGTAAAACTACTCACGCTGCAAAGTTAGCTAAGTATTTTAAAAAGCAAGGAAAATCTCCTCTACTTGTAGCTGCAGATACTTACAGACCTGCTGCTATTGATCAACTTGTTCAATTAGGTGAGCAAATCGAAGTCCCAGTTTTCACTGGAGATAGAAAAAATGCAGTTAAAATAGTGAAAGATGCTATGGAGTATGCAGAAAAACTGCTTCATGATATAGTAATATTAGATACCGCAGGAAGATTGCATATTGATGAACAAATGATGCAAGAGTTAGAAGAAATTAAAAATATTGCTCAACCCGAAGAAATATTAATGGTTGTAGACGCTATGATTGGTCAAGATGCCGTTAATTCAGCGCAAGAATTTAATAACAGATTAGAATTAAACGGATTTATTGTTACAAAATTAGACGGCGATGCCCGTGGTGGTGTAATTATTTCTATTAGACAAATAACACAAAAACCTATAAAATTTGTTGGTATAGGTGAAAAGACAGATGATTTGGAATTATTTTACCCAGAAAGATATGCAAGTAGAATTTTAGGAATGGGTGATGTATTATCTTTAATTGAAAAAGTTGAAAGCGAAATTGATAAAGAAAAAGCTGAAGAAGCTGCTAATAAATTCCTTGAAGGTAAGTTTGATTTTAATGACTTTTTAGAGCAAATAAAACAACTAAGAAAATTAGGTCCATTATCTAAAATTTTAGAAATGATACCTGGAGTTCCAAAAGAAGGTATTGATTTAAACAAAAGTGAAGCAGAATTGAAAAAAATTGAAGCTATAATTAATTCTATGACCAAAGAGGAAAGAAAAAAACCTAGAATATTAAATTATTCAAGAAAGCAAAGAATTGCAAAAGGTAGTGGAACAACTCTTCAAGATATTAATAAATTGATTAAGTCATACGAACAAATGAAAAAAATGATGAAACAAGTTAAAAAAATGAAAAATAAAAAATCTTTGTTTGGAAAAATGCCGTTTGGATTTTGATAATAATTAAAAATTTCAAATAAACTAAAATTCTCAGGAGGTGTATTATCAGCATGGTAAAAATAAGATTAAACAGAATGGGAAGAAGACACAGACCTTTTTATAGGATTGTAGTTGTTGATTCAAGAGAAAAAAGAAGTGGAAAATATATAGAATCATTAGGTTTCTATGATCCACTAAAAGAAAATGATACATTTAATGTTAATGTTGAAAAAGCTGTAGAATGGATTTTAAAAGGAGCTCAACCAACAGATACTGCTAGAAGTATTTTATCAAAAGCTGGTGTTATGAAAAAAGTTCACGAAATAAAATTTGAAAAGAAAGACTAATGCCAGGAGGCATAAAATGAAAGAACTATTGGAAAATATTATAAAAGGAATTGTAAAAAATCCTGAAAAGGTTAAAATATTAGAGGAAGAAAATGGAGATGAAGTTATTTTTGAAATTCATGTAGATCCTCAAGACGTTGGACAAATTATAGGAAAAGACGGAAGAACTATCAAATCAATAAATACATTATTAACTGCAGCTAAAAAAGATGAAAATACTAAATTTCTTTTAAAGGTAATTAGGTGATAAGATGAAGAGGTTAGATGACCTCTTAAAAGATAGAGTGGCTATTGGGAAAATTTCTAATACTCATGGATTAAATGGGGAATTAAAATTATTCCCATATAGCAACGAAAGGGAAATTTTTAATAATCTAAAAGATGTATTATTATATAATCCAAAAACTAAAAGATTTTTATATGCAAAATTTGAAACTATCAGAAAAGCTGATAAAAACTATATTATTAGCATATCTGGGGTTGAGAATATTTCATCTGCCCAACGTTACAAAGATTTTATTGTTTATATATCAAAAGAGAATTTACCAACATTAAAAAATAAATATGAATTTTATTATTTTGAATTATTAGATAAAGAAGTATATTATGAAGATGGAAATTTTGTTGGAAAAATAGTTGATATATTAGAAACAGGTGCAAACGAAGTTTTGATAATAGAAAAGCAAATTGATAGATTTAATAAAGAGGAAATATTATATCCATTAATAAAAGATAATATTATTAAATTTGTTAAAGAAGACGATAATATTGTTGTAAAAAGATTGGAATGGTATGAAGATGACACAGAAGATAGAGATTGACGTTGTTACAATCTTTCCAGAAATGTTTGAAGCTATAACGAAATATGGAGTTTTATCTAGAGCTATAAAAAATGACATTATATCATTTCATGCTCATAATTTGAGAGATTATACTAAAGACAAACATAAAATTACTGATTTATATGCATATGGCGGCGGACCTGGCATGGTAATGAAACCAGAGCCTTTTTTCGAATTTTATGATAATTATATTAAAACAAGAAACAAAAAACCATATGTTATCTTAACATCTCCTCAAGGAAAAACCTTTGATTCTAATGAGGCAGAAAGATTATCAAAACAAAAAAATTTGGTATTTTTTTGTGGAAGATATGAGGGTATAGATGAAAGAGTTATGACTTTAGTTGATGAAGAATTTTCTATTGGAGATTTTGTAGTTACTGGTGGGGAACTACCTTCAATGATAATGATTGATGCTATTTGTAGATTTGTTCCTGGAGTTGTTGGAGATGTTGAAAGTGTAAAAAACGATTCTTTCTATAATTCATTATTAGATCATCCACATTATACAAAACCAAGGGAATATAGAGGTTTAAGGGTCCCTGAAGTTCTTTTAAGTGGAAATCATGAAAAAATAGAAGAATATAGAAAAAGAGAAAGTATTATCAGAACTATAATAAAGCGTCCAGATTTATTTATAAAACATGAATTAAATGATTTTGAAAAAAAGGTTATTGTTAATATTATCAGGGAGCTGATACTTAATGAGAAATAATGTTTATATTGCTTTAATTCATTATCCAATTTTAGGTAGGGAAGGTCAAATAATATCTACAGCTATAACCAACTTAGATATTCATGATATTTCTAGATCAGCTAGAACATATAATATTAAGAATTATTATATTGTATCTAATCTCCCTGCTCAACAACAGATAGTTAAGAATGTATTAAAATATTGGACTGAAGGGTTTGGTAAAGAATATAATCCTAATAGGCATGATGCATTATCTATTGCTAGATTAAAACCTTATTTAGAAGATGTTATTGAAGAAATAGAAAAAATTGAAGGGAAAAAACCAAAATTAATATTTACTTCTGCTAAAAGAAGAGAAACAACCTTAACTTTTAAAGAAATGAGTAATATTATTTTAAATAATGATGAACCACATTTAATTTTATTTGGTACGGGTTGGGGAATGCCTGAGGAAATAAGATTAATTTGTGACTATGACTTAGAGCCTATTAGAGGCAATGCTGAATTTAATCATTTATCTGTTAGAGCGGCAGTTGCAATTGCATTAGATAGGTTATTTGGTGAAAATTAATAATAAAATATTCTCAAGGAGGGTTTAACATGGATCAATATATTAGAGCCATTGAAAAAGAATATATGAGAGAAGATATTCCAGAATTCAGACCTGGTGATACAGTAAGAGTATATGTAAAAGTTGTAGAAGGTGGAAGAGAAAGAGTTCAAGCATATGAAGGTATAGTAATAAAAATCAGAGGTGGAGGTTTAGGAAAAACATTTACTGTTAGAAGAATTGGTGCTAATGGTGTTGGTGTAGAAAGAATTTTCCCTATACACTCTCCATCAATTGAAAAGATCCAAGTAGTAAGAAAAGGTAAAGTAAGAAGAGCAAAATTATATTATTTAAGAAACGTTAACGGTAAAATTAAGATCAAGGAGAGAAGGGACTGATCCTTTTTGTCTAATAATATTAAATCTAAAATTAAAAAAGAGACATTTGAATGGATCAACGCCCTAGTATATGCAGTTATTTTTGGTACCATTATAAGGCTTTTTGTTTTTGAAACAATGATGGTTCCAACACCTTCTATGGTACCAACCATACAGGTGTTGGACCGTTTATTTATTGAAAAAGTTACATATGATTATACAAAACCAAAATTAGGAGATATAATTGTTTTTTGGACTCCATTTATAGATACTAATGCTCAAAAACAATTAGGTGTATTTGATAAATTTATGGATATGTTTGCTCCAAAAGAATTTGATGGACATGTAAAATATGTAAAGAGATTAGTAGGAACACCTGGAGATACATTAGAATTAATTCCAGATACTAAAATTTGGGAAAGAATAAAATATGAAGATAATTTTGAAATACCATATTGGTTAAGTAAAATTATAGATTATTATGGTGATATTGATAAGATTCCTCAAAGCGTAAAAGATTCTGTTGGACAATTGTATGTGAATGGCAAAATACCTGAAGGATTTGAAAACAGATACTACTATATTGATGGTATTTTTGCTTCTAAAAATTATTATAAGTTTATGGCATACCCTGAAAAATATAGTAGCGATATATATAGAATATATAACGAAATAAGAAAACCCATGTTTGATTTAGGTGCTTTTAGATATTATAATAAAAGTTTGGAATACACTAATTATTATGAAAAATATTTAGCTAATTTAGACTTAGATAATGTTTTTATTGAAGAAAATAATAGAGTAAAAATTATTTTACCTGAAGGATTTTATTTCTTTATGGGTGACAATACAACAGAGAGTTTTGATAGTAGATATTTTGGAATTGTTCCAGAAAAAAATATTATTGGAAGACCGTTTTTAAGGATTTGGCCATATAATAGATTTGGCTCTGTAAAATAACCAAAAACCGCCCAAAAATTGGGCGGTTTAATATTGGCGGAGACGGTGGGACTCGAACCCACACGGGGCGTCAACCCCATCGGTTTTCAAGACCGACGCCTTAGCCAATTAGGCTACGTCTCCAAGGATTATTATACCACATTAGGAGGTACTTGTCAATGAATTTTTTATTGAGAATTCTTGAAAAATATGAAATTTTTTTGAACGAAAATTCATATAATAACTTGAATAAGTTTATTGAATTAATAATAAATTACCCTGTTAACCTTACTGCAATAAAAGATGTAGAAGAAGCTACAAAATCACTTATTGTTGATAGTATTTACCCATTTATAAAATTTACTTCTCTTGATTCTAATTCAAATTTTATTGATATTGGAACTGGCGGTGGAATTCCGGGAATTCCTCTGTCTATACTTTTTCCAAATATTAATTTTACACTTTTGGATAGTATAGAGAAAAAAATAAAAGCTGTTTCTTACTTTACAAATAATATTAAATTATATAATGTTAATCCTGTATGTGATCGTGTAGAGAATTTTTCGAAAAATCATTTAAATTCTTTTGATTATGCAACTGCAAAAGCCGTTTCAAGAAGTGATGTACTATTAGAATATGCAGCTCCATTATTAAAAATAAACGGAACATTATTCTTATACAAAGGGCCATCATATAAAGAAGAAAGGAAATATTTAAAAATCGCAGCAAAGAAAATATATTTTGAGATTTTAGATGAATTTAATTATACTTTATTCGAAAAGGATAGATATTTTATAATTCTAAAAAAAATTAAAGAAACACCTTCATCATTTCCAAGAAAAATAGGTATGGCTATTAAAAAACCATTAGGAGGTATACAATGATTCGTCTCATTATAGATACTTATCATATGGGATCATGGAATATGGCTTGTGATTTATCAATAGCTAAACATGTTGGTAAAAATTTACAACCTACAACTATTAGATTGTATGAATGGACATTACCCACATTATCATTAGGAAGATTCCAAAAATTAGAAGATATAGATATTACCTATTTAAAGAATAATAATATTGATATTGTAAGACGTCCAACAGGTGGAAGAGCTGTTTTACACCATAAAGAATTAACTTATCTTTTTTCTTCTAATACTAATCATCCATTATTACCTAATAATGTTATAGGTAGTTATAAGATAATAGCAGAGGCATTAATAAAAAGTTTAAAAAAACTAAATATTAATTGTGATGTTGAAAAAAATAAAAATAAACATTTAAACACACCAGCTTGTTATGATGCTCCATCTATATATGAAATAACCATTGATAAGAAAAAATTTATTGGTAGCGCTCAATATAGAAATGATCAATATATTTTACAACATGGTTCTATACCTATAGAATTTCCATTAGAAAATTATGTAAATTCTTTTAAAATGAAAAATGATAAAAAAGAAAAATTATATAATCATTTAAAAAATAAAGTAATTGATATAAAATCCATACTAAAAAGAAATATAAGTATAGATGAAATGGCTGATGCTTTTATTTCAGGTTTTTCTGAAGTTTTTAATGAAGAAGTATTTATTGGCGAATTATCTGAATCAGAATATGAATTAACAAAAAAATTATTGGAAAAATTTGAAATAGATATAGATTCGATTTCATAAAAAATTATTATTTAATATAAAATGCGCTTTTTGTTAAACAATTATGTTAGTATTAGTAACATAATTGGTTTATCATATTCCCATCTTTATAAAGTGGGAGGGAAACCATGGAAGTCACAAATTTAATAAGAGAAGCTGCTAAAAAATTGGAAACGCCATTTTTAGTAATTGATGTTGATCAAGTTAAAAAAAATTATATGAGATTAAAAGAATCGATGAAAAATGTTGATATTTTTTATGCAGTAAAAGCAAATTCTCATATTGAAATTTTAAAAGCATTAAGAGATATGGGATCTTCATTTGATGTAGCTTCTGTTGGTGAAATAAATAAGTTATTATCTTTAGGGGTAAGTCCTAAAAAGATGAGTTTTGGAAATCCAATAAAAAAAGAAAAAGATATTGCATATGCTTGGGAAATAGGGATAGAATATTTTTCTGTAGATAGCGAATTAGAAGTAGAAAAGGTTGCTAGAAATGCTCCAGGATCGAAAGTATACGCAAGAATTGCAACTAGTTCTTCTGACAGCGATTGGCCTTTATCAGGAAAGTTTGGTACAGATATTGATCATGTTATAAATATCCTAAGATGGGCAAATAAACATGGTTTAAAGCCTTTTGGTGTTAGTTTCCATGTTGGATCACAATCATATAATAAATACAAATGGCAAGAAGCCATTCTTGAATCAAGCGTTGTATTTAATAAATTATTAAAAGAAGGTATTGAATTAAAAATGCTCAATTTAGGTGGTGGAATACCTGTACAACATACAAAACCTATACCATCTGTTGAAGAAATAGGAAAAGTTGTTGATGATTCTATTAACGAATATTTATGGAAACATAAAAATTTAATGATAATTACAGAACCAGGTAGATCAATGGTTGGAGATGCAGGTATAATGGTTACAAGAGTTATTTTAAAGAGTAGGAAAGGATCTAAAAAATGGTTATATTTAGATGCCGGTGTTTTCCATGGACTAATGGAAACAATTGAAAACTTCCAATATGAAATACAAGTAGAAGGAAAGGATTATACTGAAACTGATGTATATACATTAGCTGGTCCTACTTGCGATAGTGTTGATACTATATATGAAGATATTGAATTACCTGCTAATATAGAATACGAAGATATTGTTTATTTTATTAATACTGGTGCATATACTGTTGAATATGCTGCTCATTTTAATGGTATTGAACCACCAAAAGTGTATACAATTGATGAATTAAAAGAAATTTTAAATTACACAGAATAATCCAGCTTTGGCTGGATTATTTTTTTCTGTAATATACCTTTGGTATAATAATCAAAAGAGGTGATTATTATGGTTAGAAAAGATGCTTATCTTTTACTAAGAGAATTTGATAAAAAACATTATATTCCACAAAAATCTTTTGATTATTTTACAAATATTTATTCAAATCAAGATATGGCTTTATTAAAAAATCTCGTATGGGGCACTATTAGAAATCTTGTTAAAATAGACTTTTATTTAAAAAAACTTATAAAAAATTATAAAAATATTCCTCCTGCATCAAAATGGATTTTAAGGTTAGGCGCTTATCAAATTTTAAATAATTTCAAACCATATGTAGCAGTAAATGAAACGGTAAAAATTGCTAAAAACAAAAAAGTTAGAGGTTTTGTAAATGCTACATTAAAAAATTTATTGAGTAGAAAAGATGAAATTAAGTTGCCTAAATGGATACAATATTCAATCCCAAAATGGTTATATGATTATTTAAATGAGAATTTTCCAAAAGATTTTGTAGAAGAATTTATGAAAAAAAGCTATTCTATTAATCCACTTACTTTAAGAACAAATACTTTAAAAATTTCTAGAGAAGAATTATTTAATATTTTAAATGATTATGATGCCGAATTAACAATACATTCCCCTTTTGGAATTATTATAAAAAATCCAAAATTTCCTTTGGAAAATACCGAATATTATAAAAACGGATATTTTTATATTCAACATGAAAGTTCTCAAATAATACCTTTAATTTTAGATCCAAAGGCAGGAGAAAAAGTTCTTGATATGTGTTCCGCACCAGGAGGAAAAACCACAGAATTAGCTCAATTGATGAATAATACTGGAACTATATTAGCATTAGACATTGATATTGATAGACTTGAATTAGTTAATTCAAATAGTAAAAGACTTGGTATAGATATAATAAATACTAAATTAATTTCCGGAATAGAGTATTCTGAAGAAAAATATGATAAAATACTTATTGATGCACCATGTTCTTCATTAGGAACTACTTCAATACACCCTGAAGTTATACATAGAATAACAAAAAAAGAATTTAATTTATATTCAAAGACACAAAGAGACTTAATTGAGAATGCTATAGAAAATTTAATAAAAAGCGAAGGAACTATAGTATACTCTACATGCACTATTTCTAAGGAAGAAAATACTTTAAATATGGAATATATAAAAAATAAATATGATAATATTAAATTTGAAAAAATTGATCTTGAAAAATTTAATATAAAATATTTTTTTGATGGTTATGGTTATTATTTCTATCCAAATAATACTTTAATACCTTTTTATGTATCAAAAATAAAAGTTACATAATAAATGAAAGGAGATATTTATGGGAAAAATAGCTATAATTACTACTGGCGGTACAATAGCAATGGAACATAATCCACTTTTAGGTGTAATACCTTCAGAAGAAAGAAATAAACATTTAAATGAAATACCCGAATTAAAGAAAATTGCAGAAACAGAATTAATCGAATTTTCTAATATACCAAGTCCTCATATGACTCCAAAAATTATGTTTGAATTATCAAAATTTGTAAAAAATATTCTTTCTAAAGATGAAATAGATGGTGTTGTAATAACCCATGGAACTGATACCTTAGAAGAAACTGCATACTTTTTAGATTTAGTTTTAAACGAAAAAAAACCCATAGTATTAACTGCAGCTATGAGAAATTGGAATGAACCTAGCACAGATGGCCCTGCAAACTTAATTTCATCTGTTAGAGTCGCTTCATCAAACAAGGCTTATAATAAAGGTGTTCTTGTATGTTTAAATGATGAAATACATTCTGCAAGAGAAGTTACAAAAACTTATACTAGTAATGTAGCTACATTTGATTCCCCAGGTTATGGACCACTTGGAATAGTTGATGAAGATGCTATAATATTTTATAGAGAGTCATTATTACGTATGCATATTGATGCTATTGACGTAGAAGATAAGGTTGCATTAATTAAAACATATACAGGCGATGACGGGTCTATATTAAGCATTTTACCAGAACTAGGATTTAAAGGAGTTGTTGTTGAAGGGTTTGGAAGAGGTAATGTTCCACCAAAAGTTGCCGATAAAATAGAATGGTTAGTAAAAGAAAAAAATATACCTGTTATTGTCGTATCAAGATGCTTTAAAGGAAGAGTATTAGGTGTGTATGGATATCATGGTGGCGGTGCAGATTTAAAAAATAAAGGGGCTATTTTAGGCAATGAAGTATCAGGTCAAAAAGCTAGAATTAAATTAACAGTAGCATTAGGTGTAACAAATAATATTGAAGAATTAAGAAAATACTTTGAATTTAATGGAGTTGATTAAAATGAAACTAAGCACTAACCTTAGAGGTGCTTTATTTACAGTTATATATCTTTTATTATTTATAAGTATATCCTTCATTTCAACGGATGTATTTACTATTATTATATTTACTTTAGGTTTTGTTTTAGCTATAAACTTAATAGCTAAAGGATTAAATTATTTTAAAATCCCTATGAAAATCGCTACAGTAATATCATTAATATCCTCATTATTTTTCTTATACTTATTATTAGTATTATTAATACCTACAGTAATAAAAGAAATAAGTAATTTTATTATTTTTCTCAATGATTTCTTTCAAAAGGCTCAATGGAAAATACTATTACAAAATCAGCCAGAAAATATTATAAATAATATTGAAAATTTTATGAATGGTCTTCAACCAAAAATTATTGAACTATTATCAAATATAATAGAATTAATTCCCACATATGGTCAAAAAGCATTTACTTTTTTATTTTTCTTAACTATAGGCACTATATATTTTAGCTTTTATTTTGACTCTTTTAAACAAAAATTACAATATTTATACCCAAAATCATTACGAAATTCTGCTAAAGCATTCTATAATGAAACATTTAATCAAATAGAACATTATGTGGTAGCTACTCTATTTGCATCAGCTTTTGTAGGAGTTTCTGCTTTCTTTGTAATGTCTTTTTTGGGAATTAAATATCAATTATTGCTGAGTTTCTGGGCAGCTGTTACTAATTTCATTCCTGTTATAGGTGTAGTATTAGAATTTATACCTATGATTATAGTAGGTGTATCTAGCGGGATTACGACCATGCTGATTTTTTTAATAATAATGTCTATTATACATGGAATAGCTTTCATAATTTTTATATCTATAATGAAAGATTATGGAAGAGTAAATCCTGTAGTTACAATATTCTCATTATTAATTTTAGGGTCTTTAATAAACCTTACTGGAGCTTTAATTGCTGTACCTATTGCTATGATAATAAAAGTTTTTTGGAATACTTATATAAAACCTGAATTAGAAAGGAGCTAAGATGAAAAAGTTAATAACATTTTCATTTTTATTATTTTCAGTTATTATACTCTCTATTACTATTGATGATATAAAAAATCTATCTAAAATGCCAGATACTTTAGAAAATGCTTGGGGTGAATTTGTTAAATATATAGCAGAAAACCCAACTGACCCTTCAATTGGTATTTTAGGAGAAGTATTATCATCGAAAAAATATTTTTTTGAAAATTATAGAAATGCTCCTTTTTTAGAACCTTTAATTCAGGAAAATTTTAATAAATTTTGTAGCTCATTAGGTTTATATAATAATTCACTAAATTTTGAAGAAACACAACTATTATTAAAAATTTTCCCTCAAATCCCTGTTACTTTAAAAAGAATTATTGAAACAGGCATTATGGAATTAAGTTCATATAAATATTTATATAAATTGGAAGGTATTGAAAAATATATATCGCCATTTACATATCAAGGATTTCTACAAATTTTTATAGACAAATCTATTAAATCTCCTGTTTTTTTAGATAAGGATATGGAAAAATTTGTTATAAAATTTATTCCTAAATCTAAATTAAAAGATATTAATTACATTCTAAATAATTCAACTTATTTCTTAGATGAAAATAATTATTTGGGGGCCTTTAAATTACTTGATTTCTTAAAAAATCAAGGAATTATAACTCCTGAAGAGTTACAAACATATTCGCTATTAAATAAATATTTTGATCTTAAATCTAAAATAGGGCAACTTTCTTCAAATATTTATATAATAAATCCTGATGAATTAGAAATTTTTACCCTAAATATTTTAGACATTACTGATGAAGTTTTAAATTTAAGTATTGAAAAGAATACATTGTATACATTATTAACCGGAATTATAAAAACCGTTAGAATTAGAATTGAAAGTTCAAATAAAATTATATTTAAAGATATTCCTGAAAAAATATCTTTTTTAATAGATAAATCAAAAGATCCTTTAAAAAGTGAACTAATTGAGCTGAAAAATATTATAGACAACTCCTCATTAAAAAATGAAACCATTAAAAGTACAGAAACAACAAAAAATTCATCAGAAGTTGAAAATGTAAATACTTTAAATAATTTTTATTATTTTCTTTTTGGAATATTTATATTTTTTCTAATTTTCATATTTTTTATTCCTTATTTTTTCCCATCACATAAAAGCATTGAATTTTATATGAAATTAAAACTACATAAAATTGCCTTAAAAGTATCAGAAAAATTATTACTTAAAAATCCAAATGATTATAAAACATATATATTAATGGCTCGAATACTCGAAGAATTAAACGAAGTTGAACAGGCTATGATGGCATATAAAATGGCTCATAAAAAGAAACAAAATCAAGATTTAAATTTATAATCTAATAATATATGTATAAAAAAACCAAATACTATTGATAGTGATATAAATAATGCATTAAAGTCGATAAAATAATAATTATTTGTAATTAATATATAGGTTATGATACCTATAAGTATTCCCGTAATAGGATTATGCCATTTCCCTCTATGCTTTGTGATTTTATTAAAGAACAATCCGAGTATTCCTCCCAATACTATTCCTAATATTATATAGAATGTATTTAAAATATACCTTCTAGTTGTCAAAAAAGATATAAAATCATAATATCTCGAAATTTTATATATTATAGAAATACTTAAACCAACTAATAGTATTCGAAAAATTTTATTTATCAATGAAAAATTATGATCCACGTCTGGTAAATCTGATCCTAAAACAAAAAAGAAAAAAGATACTAAAATCAATGATTCATTTGGATAAAATTCTATATTTAATATATCCATTATAAATGAATATAACAAAAAATATGTTGGATAAAATAAAATACCTGTTATTATATGTGTTTTAAAATTTGGCATATTATTCTCCTTTCAGGTGGTGATATTTTGAATATTTTAGGCATAGATGCATCAAATAATGGATTACTAATATCTTTAAAAAGTAACAACGACATTTATTATATGGAAAATAAAGAAAAGAATTCTGGCAATTACATTATCTCTATGATAGATTCACTATTAAAAAAAAATAATTTAAATTTAGAAAACATTGATTTATTTGGATGCACAATAGGACCTGGCTCATTTACAGGTATACGAATTTCTATTGCTTCTATACAAGGATTATTATTTAATACAAATAAAAAAGTTGTCCCTATAATTTCAACCGAATTAATATATAATAATTATAATGGTGATAAAAACAAAAAAATTGCTATTTTAAAAAAAGCCAGAGTTGACGCTGCATATGTTCATATTTTTGAAAACGGGAAAACAATTTTTGAACCAAATCTAATATCCATTAACAATCTTAAAAATATTATCCAAGACTCTATTTTATTAGGAGAAGAAAGTTTATTTTTCAAGGAAAAGCTTAAATTAAACAATGAAACTATACAATACGTATTATCTCCTAATAGTATAATAGAATATATTGAAAATAATTATTATAAAGCTGTTTCCCCTAAAGATTTAAAAGTTCTTTATCTTCAAAAACCTTTAGCTGTTGAAAACTTTGAAAAGAAAAATAATACTAAAATAGATGAGAATACATATAATTAAAAATAGCCCATTGGGCTATTTTTTTTCAAATAATTTTTTAACTTCCGAAATATCTTTAACTTTTGTTGCTGATAAATTCTCTTCCATTATACTTTCATATACTTCTTCTCTATATATTTTAAAATTCTTAGGACCATCAAAACCTAATTTGATAGCATTTCCTTCAATTGATAAAATTTTTAATTTTAATATTTTATCTTCGATCATTATTGTTATTCCTTCATTTAGCTTTCTAGATAAAACTAACATATCATGCACCCCTTTCGCTTTTAGGTGCTTGCAAAGTTTGCTCTTCTATTATTTTTTCACTTCTTTTAATTTCATCTTTTACATTATGTTTTAAATGATATTCATCGCTGTCTAAAATAAATTGAATCCCTTTATTATTATTTTTAGAAATAACCAAAGGAGCCTTTAAATTAACAGTAATATTTTCTGGATCACCATGTGGAATTGTCATTATTACAAAAATAGAAACATCTTCGGGCTTTTCTATTGATAAATAATTTACTAAATCTTTAGGTAAGTCAAATGAATAATCCACTCTTACCAATAACGGGTCTATTATAGGAAAAGAAATATCTGAATTTTCTAAAGATAATAACCACTGTATTGGAAATGTGTCTTTAGAAAAATAAATATAAAATTTTTTCAAATTTTCAAATCCCGGAATCCCATTTTCAAAGAAAATAATTTCATTATCAGTTAATTCTAGCTCTCCAAATTTTGTATTGTATTTATTTTTATTTTTAGAAAATTTAGAAATTTCTTTTATTTGATTTTCTAGTAATTTTTGACTAATAATTATTTCATCCTTAATGCTATGTTTTAATTCATAATTATCTAATATATATTGAATTCCCTTATTAGTTGTTTTAGATATAATAATAGGAGCTTTTAAATTTATTGTTGCATCATCTGGGTTATCGTGAGGAATTGTCATAATGGCAAAAACAGCTGCTTCATCTTCTGTATTAATACCTATTTTTTTCCCTATTTCACTAGGTATCTTGACCTCATAATCTATTTTTACTAATTTCGGTTCCATTATTGGAAAAGATACTAAATTGTCTTCTAAAGAAACCAACCACATTATTGGATATGTTTCTTTTAATGTAAGAATAACAAATTTTTTTAAATTTTCAAAACCAGGCAATCCTTCTTCAAATATTATTATTTCATCATCTTCAACTTCAATTTCACCTATACGAGTTTGATATTTTCTCACTCAAATCTCCTCCCTACTTAATAAAATCCACAAGGGATTGTGGTAATATTTGTGCAGTAGTTTTCAATGCTGCTTGTAATGCTGTTTGTTCAAGTGTTAAATCACTTATTGCTTTTGTTAGATCTGCTCCTACTAAATCATTTATAATTTCTGTATTATTGTCTACTATATTTTCAAATCTTTTTTCCATTGACTCTAACATATTATCTATGCTTCCTACTCTAGCTAAATTTGCATTTACGTTGTTCAAAATATTATCAAGAGCTCCTAAATCTTTTTCTATACTATTATTATCTCCACTTTCTACAGAATTTATTAATCTTTCTAAAATTCCAAAAGCTGTTTCTCCAGAATCCGTTTTAAAAACGTCATATACTGTTACTCCATACTCTACCTCAATATTCTCTAAAGGAATTTTCGCTCTTATATTGGCTTCTTGAGGAGTATTAATAATTATAGCTTCATTTTCTTTAGTTACTGGTGAAACATTTGTTTTTGCACCACCAAAAATATATTTTCCCCCTATTTGTGTATTCGCTATTTTATACAAATGTTCTTTTAATTGCTCTAATTCTAAAGCTATATGATGTCTATCTTCAACTGTTTTAGTATCATCAGCTGCCTGTACGGTTAATTCTTTTATTCTATGATTAATAGTTTGCATTTCTTGTAATGCTGTATCATAGTATTTTAATACTGATCTTGTACCTTTAATATTTTCAATATATTCATTTAAAATCCTATTTCTACTCATTAAATAGCTGCTTTTTCCAGCTTTTGATGGATCATCTGATGGTCTATTTATTTTTTTACCAGTAGTAATTTGTTCACTTAATTCTTCTCTTTTTAGCATAGAATTCCTAATATTTTTTAAAGCGTTATTTGCTATCATTCCTTGGGTAATTCTCATATTAATCACCTCATCAATCCATTAATTATTCTATCAAGCATTCCATCAACAACATTAATTACTTTTGCTGCTGCGTTAAATGCTTGTTGATACTTAATCATATTAGCCATTTCTTCATCTAAAGAAACTCCTTTAACACTTTCTCTTTGATTTAAATACTCAGTTCTTAAACTATCACTATTAATTTCCATTCTTTTTGCTTTTTCTCCTGTAAGACCAACTTCTGTTATCATATCAGATATATAGTCTTCAAAATCATGTCTTCCATCAGAAAACAATTTTGAATTTTTTAACATATACCCTTCTTCCCATAATGTTGAAGAATGTTCTCCTGATGGAATTAAAGTATCTATATCTCCATCATTATCAGAATCTATCATTTTACCTAAATCCATAGCTAACATATCTGGATTACTTAAAAGATAATCTTTAACTTTTAAATTTTTTGCTATTTGAACATCATCATTTAGCGCAAATTTAGACACATATTTTAACTTATTTTCAAATGTTGTTGAATCGTATGTAGGATTTAAAAAAGTAAAATTTTCTGAATATTGTTGAGACATATCTTCATGTTTCCATAATCCTAATACTTCAAATAATCTTTCAGGTCCTTTTATTTCTGCGTTTTTCAAATCATAATTTAAAGTTTTATCTGCTTTTAATACAAATCTTCCGCCAGGTGTATAAAAAGATAAAACTCCTGTATTAGAATTATTTATTTTTTCAGATAAACTTTGTAGAGTATCTCTATTAAAATCTATTTCTATTTTTTTACCTTGAATAGAAATAAATGATCCAAAGTCCATAAAATCCATTCGCCATTTCAAATCCAAATCAGATTTTAAGTTTAATGATGCTGTTTGATTATCTAACACCCATCCTTGAGAAACAAGTTTATTTGCTGCTGATGATTTATCATAGTAGAAGTTCTCAATTTTTATAGGACTTCCATTTATTTTTATTTCTATACTGTCAACTTTATCCCAACTATATGTAGTTCCATCGGCTCCAGGTAATATCTCAAATTCTTCACCATTTTGAGAAATCTGAAATTCTCCAGATGTTCCTATTAAGCTACCATTTAATAACGACTTTTGAATTGAATTAATATATTGCGTTCCATCTTTATAATTTATTGTAATATCAACATTATCAGTTGACTGATAAGAAGATAAATCAACTGATTTAGTCATATATGCATATAATCCAAATGCGTTTTTTAAAGAATTCTGTGATGAATCTAAAACAGATAAATCAACTGAAGAAGAATTCATTTCATGTAGCATCCCATTGGGATCATCTATTATAACATTTTTCATATCATTATATGCAGAATCAGTTGGAGCAATATATAATTCATTATTTCTAACAAATGCTCTAACTAATTTTAATCCACCATCTGTATTCCCATCACCGTCAGCATCCGCATTAATTCTTTGAGCAATTTCATTTAATGAAGTAATACCTTGCAAATTAAGAGTTTCAGAATAATTTTCCGGGCCTTTAAATGTCATTATCCCTTGAGTAGTTGGAATATTAGTCCATTTTAATGCTTGAATATCTTTTGAAGGCAATCCTAATTGCTTAAAAATATTTCTATTGAAATCAATAATTAATCTATTATCTAAAGAAACTCCACCTTCATTTGAAAAAGTTAATAATCCTCCATTAGTACTATAGTTATAATTAAAATTACCTCTAAATTTATTACCGGATAACAAATTATCTAACGAATCCCCAGAATTTAATGTAGCGATATAATCTCCGTTATCTTCAAATCCACTTTCTAAATTAATTAATTCTCCAGAACCTATATCAAAGTTTAATTTTATATCACTGATAGTATTTTGATTAAAATTAATATAACTATCTACATAATTTTTGGGCTGACCACTTAATAATTTATTTCCGGCAATTCTTCTTAACTTATCAGTTGCTAAATTACCAGATTGTATTTCATCAAAAAAATTCATACCTCTTATAGTTCCAGTTAAATCAAAACCCTCTTCATGAATCAAATTTAATGTGTCATAAAATGTTGTAGCAAATTCATTTATTCTATTCATTTGCTCATTTAATAAATTATCTCTTAATTCAAACATTGCACCTAAAGAACCTTCTTTTAATGACAATATTCCATTGTCTATATGTAAATATTTATTTCCATTGATTTCTTTTAAACTTATTTTTTTATATATTTCTCCATTCAATATTTCATGATTTTTTAAAATAATACTTATTTGCCCATCATTTTTTTCTTTGACTGTAAAACTAAATTTTTCTGATAATTCGTCTAAAAGAACATCTCTTTTATCTAATAAATCATTTGGACTAATATTTTGATTTTTTAAATCTTTAATTTGCTTATTTAAATTTGCTAAATCCTCTAATTTAGAATTAATTTCATCTATACTAGATTGTATATCATTGTTTAAGCCTTCTTTAACATTTTCTATATTAGAATATAATGAACTTAAATTATTTGCAAGTTCATTAGCTTTATATACCAATTCTCTTTTATTTTCAGGAACTGTTGGTTCAGATAATATTTTATGAATAGAACCCCAAAATTCATCTATTGATTTTCTAAACCCTTCTTCTGATGGTTCGCCATATAATGATTGAACATAATTTAAATTAGAATTTATAGTTTTCCAATATCCGTATTCACTGTTATATTTTCTATATTGTATATCTAAAAACTGATCTCTAATTCTTTGCAGGGATTCTATCTTTGTTCCAGTTCCAAGTTCTAATCCTCCATAATTTAGAGGAAGATTTGTTGTCATATTAACTTCTCTTCTAGAATAATTCGGATTATTAACATTAGCTATATTTTGAGAAGTAGCATTCATTGCTGTTTTACTGGCAAATAACCCAGAAACTCCAACATTTAATGTATTAAATAATGACATTTTATCACCTCAACCCTGCCAGTTTGTTTTGCTTTGATTTAATGAATTATTATATACTCCATTTTTATTATATACTGGCAAATTATTTTTGGGTTCCATATATAATTTTATTAATATATCGTTGTATTCTATTCTCGCCTTTAATAATTCCTTCAAAGTGTTATTTATTGTAGAAATGTCTATTAGCTTTTCAGATAATAATTTTAAACTATTTACTACTTCAATATCTTTATCAGAAAAATATTCAATAAAACTATTAAAATTATTCTTTATATTATTTTCCATAGAAAATTTTTCAAATAAGTCTATTCTTTGTTTTTCTGTTTTTGATAAAACCAATGCATTCTCGCTTATTTTGGATACATAAATATTTAAAGTATTTACTTTTTCATTATTTACAATTCCATCTTTTAATTTTTCCATATAATAAAAAAGATCCACAAGGATATTTAACTCCTCGTGGATTATTTGTTTTATATTAATATCCGACATATTAGAAACCTCCAAGTATTTTCTCTGCTATTTTTTCCGGATCTATTTTATATATACCTTGTTCAATGGCCTGGCGCAACTCTTCCACGAGGTTGTCCCTAGTATCAGGGATTTCTTTCCTGGCCATCTCTATGTATTTTTTTGAAGAACCGTCAACTGAAACTTTTACAGGAACGTTATCCTGTTTTATTATTCTATCCCCATTAGAGGTTTTCCCTATTTTATTTTCTTTTTTTAACGTTTCGTTTATATATTGTTGATATGCACCATTTAATTTATTTATATCCATAATTACACCTCCGAGAAAATACCAATAAATTATCCTTAACAAAATATATATCGTCTTAAAACTGCCAGATATTAATATAAAATTTTAATTTTTGTATTTTTTTAACATTTTATTCATGTTCTAACGTTTATATCTAATTCCATTTTTAATCTATCTATTGTTTTTTCTGCTATTCTATTTATTTCATCATCTGTTAATGTCCTATCTTTAGCTCTATAGATTACAGTTATTGTTAAGCTAGTTTTTCCATCTCCTATATTTTTACCTTTATAAACATCAAATATTTTAATATCCTCCACTAATTTCTTTCCAACTTTTAATATAATGTTTTTAATATCAAAAAATGTAATTTTTTCATCAACTATCATAGAGTAATCTCTTCTCATTGACGGATATTCTAAAGATAATACATTTTTCTTATTATCTCTTTTTAATTCATACATTTTTTCTAAATTTATTTCCGCAATAAATACTGGTTGATTTATATCATAAATATCTTTTGCTATATCAATATCAACTTTACCCATAAATCCTAATTCCTGATTATTTACATATATTTTAGCGCTTTGAGAATAAGACATACCTTCAATATTATCTCTCTTATAATCTGCTTCTATTCCAAAATAATTAAATAAATTTTCCAGAGATCCCTTAAATGTATAAAAATTAACCATTCTTTTATCTGTATAATCTAATGGATTCTCCTCACCTATGGAAACAAAAGCTAATTTTTCTATCTCTTTTACTTTTGTTTCAGAACTTTCATCACTTATGAAACTCTTACCTATTTCAAATAATTTTATATCTCTACTTTGATTTCTAAAATTATATGATGCTGATTCTAATATTCCATATACTAATAATGGTCTCATAGTACCTAGTTCAGATGAAATTGGATTTTCTAAAAAAACTTCTCCTTTTTTCATCCACATCTTAGAGTTATCCATAAATGAAAATGTAAATGCTTCATTATATCCATTTAATCTCATTACTTCTGATATTTTTTCTCTAAATTTAATATAATCAGATACCCCGCCTATTAAATTATTTTTTGGCAGTACTGAAGGTATATTGTGATAACCATATATTCTTCCAATTTCTTCAACGAGATCTATTTCTTCAGCAATATCTGGTCTTCTAGTTGGAACGATTACCTCAAATCCACTTTCTTTCTTTTCATATGAAAAGTCTAATTTATTTAAAATTTCTTCTGTTTTATTTTCTTCAATTGAAATTCCTAATCTTTCATTTAGATAATTATTTCTAATAAATACCTTTTTAGGATTAACTTTTTCAGGATATACATCTGTCATTAAAGAAGTTACTTTTCCATTTGCTAATTTTTCTATTAAATAAGCAAGTCTTCCCATTACAAATTCAACATCATTTGGATCAACTCCACGTTCAAATCTATATGAAGAATCTGAAGATATTTTATGGTATCTAGCACTCTTTCTAATATTCACAGGATCAAAATAAGCTACTTCTAACAATACCCTTTTTGTATCATTATTAATTCCAGAATTTTGTCCTCCCATTATTCCACCTAAAGCAAGTATTTTCTCACCATCTGTAATTAATGTTTCAGTTCCATTCATTTCATATTCTTTTTCATCTAATAATTCAACTTTTTCACCTTTATTTGCTTTTCTAACTATTATTTCATTTCCGATTAAATCAAGATCAAAAGCATGTACAGGATGACCTGTTTCCAATAATACATAATTTGTAATATCTACTATATTATTAATACTTCTAATACCGGCTGTAGCCAACCTTTTAACTAACCATGAAGGTGATGGTTTAACTTCAACATTTTCAATAACTAATGCAGCATATCTTTTACATCCTTCATATTCAATTTTCACCGGAAAACCATTTCCTTTTTTTAATTCTTTTATTTCTGGATATCTTAAATTCTCCGCTGCATCAATTGCTATAAATTCTTTGGCAACTCCTAAATAAGACAATAAATCTGGTCTATTTGGAAAAATTTCTATATCAATAATATCATCTTTTAATTTCAAATATTCTATATAATCTGTTCCCAATTCTATATCTTCCGGTATTCTATATACAAATTCCGATTTCTCTTCTAAGCCTAATTCTTCTAATGAACAAAACATACCTTCTGACATAATTCCTCTCATAGGTCTAGATTTAATTTTAAAATTACCTGATAATACAGCCCCATCTACTGCTACAGGTACTAAATCATTTACTTTTACAGTTTTATCAGCAGTTAAAATTTGCAATTTTTTATTCCCTACATCTACAGTACAAATAACTATTTTATCTGCATCAGGATGATCTTTAATATCAATAATTTTTCCTACAACTACACCTTTAATGCCTTTCCCTAATTCTTCCACGCCCTCAACATTTGTAGAATGCAATTTTATCATGTCAACTAATTTTTTTGTATCTACTTTAAAATCTATATAATCTGATATCCAATTTTTTGATATATTCACTACAATTCCTCCTTTATAACCCTAAAAATCTCATATCATTTTTATAAAATTCTCTCATGTCAGAAATCCCATGCTTTAACATAGCTATTCTCTCAACACCTGTTCCAAAAGCAAAACCTTGCCATTCATCAGGATCATATCCAACATTTTTTAATACGTTTGGATGCACTAAACCTGCCCCTAAAATTTCTATCCAACCTGTACCTTTACATACATTACAACCCTTTCCTCCACAAAACATACAATCCACATCTACTTCATAACCAGGTTCAACAAAAGGGAAATAACTAGGTCTTAACAATACTTTTCTGGATCCCCCAAAATACATAGTTAAAAATCTTTCAAGCGTTGCTTTTAAATGACCTACTGTCACATTCTTATCAATATATAAACCTTCAACTTGATTAAAAGCGGGTGAATGTGTTGCATCAGGCTCGTCTTTTCTATACACCCTTCCAGGAGAAATTATTGCAAGGGGCGGTTCATTATTCAACATTGTTCTTACTTGAACAGGTGATGTATGTGTTCTTAATATGATATTATCTTTAATATAAAATGTATCTTGCATATCCCTTGCAGGATGCCAATCAGGTGTATTTAAAGCATCAAAATTATGCCAAGTTGTTTCAATTTCTGGACCTTCTACAATTTTATACCCCATACTAGAAAAAATATCGTATATTTCCCTTATTGTTTGTTTCAATATATGTTCATATCCTATTCTTCTTTTAGCTCCTGGTAATGTAATATCAACCCAATTTTTCTTTTCTTCTTCTTCTTTTAGTTTTTTCTTTAAATTTAAAAATGCTTCTTCTAAAATTTCTTCGGCTTCTTTTTTTATACTATTTACAAAAGCACCAAATTCTTTTCTTTTATCTTTATCAATTTTAGAAATCTCTTTCATTAAATTTGATATTTCCCCTTTTTTTCCTAAAAATTTAGATTTTAAAACTTGAAATTCTTGTATATTCGCTACTTTTTTAATATTTTCATTCAAATCATTTAAAATTCTATCTTTTATTTCTTTCAATTTAATTTTCCTCCTTAACTTTATTTGTCTTTGTAAAATAAATTATTATTGTATTTATAATTATATTTATAACAAATGATAAAAATAATATAATAATAAAATATTTGATATTATATAAGTTTAGCGATAAAATTAATCCTATGATATACATCAATAAATAAATATAAAAATTTTTTGATACTGAAGATAAAAATACCATACTTAAAGCACTTAAAATATAAATTATTAAATTTGAATTAAAAAAGTATATTATTAGAAAAAAAGATAAAATTACAAACAAAAAAGAAAAAATCCTTAATGATATAGTTTTATAATAATGTAGAAATAATAATTTTAAATTATTTTTATCAAATACTGAAAAAAATAATCCATTGAAAAAAATAATTGTATATACTATTAATCCAGATATTTTTAAAAATAGCAGATATATATCAGGCGATTTTAAATTACTAACCTCAATAAAATACGGTTTTACTATTTTATTTAGTTTTATAGATATATCGTATAAAATTACTTTTATATCTTTAAAAATCAAATCAAAATAATCGCTATCTTTAGGTAAATATATTTTCAAAATATTATCTTCCAAGGATAATACAGCTTTTGCTTGTTGTGGAAATTCTTTTGAAAATTTCAAATTTTTACTTTCTATTGGAAAAGAACCATAATAAAAATATGGTTCATTTTGAAATATATAATTAAAAATTATTTGTGAAGATAACAAATATATTATTAAAAATATTATGCTTAATATATATTTTCTCATATTATCAACATCCTTTTTTTTATAATAAAAGGATGGCATTTTTTATTAATTTCTTCTATGTTATCAAATTCCTCATTATTATATGAATCCAAAAAAATGGTTTTTTCTTCAAATTCTAATTGATTACTATCTTCATCTAAAACCTTATCACAAACAGACTCTATTAATTCCCTTGAATTTGTAATTAACAATATACTTTCTTTTTTTAGATTTTTTTCTATATACTCAGAAATTTCAAAAACATCCTCTGTATTTTTTACACTTATAATTATTAATTTCCTATTTTTTGATTTACTCTTCAATATATCTATTACTTTTTTCCCATTCCATAATTCTGAAGATACAAAATGTATTATTCTTCTACTAAAAAAAGATAAATTTTCAACATCTATACCTTCTAAAATAAATTCTTTAACATATTTTTTTGGTCTAAGTACTATTTTAATTATATTATCAAAAATTTTTTCAGGATCGTTTGTATATATACCTAATATTTCTTCTGAATTAATTTCTAAATCAGGAATAGGAATATTAGAATCACGTATTTTAAGCATGACCATTTAAATCACTCCAAAGGTATAAAATTTAAAAAATCATATATCTCAATCCCCTTAAACTTAGCATTATATATATTAACATCCTTTAATTCATTTATTATTTTTATAAGTTTTTTACCTTTAAATTTTAGAATTTTATTTTTATAAACTCCATATTCATCACCTGAATTTATATATTTATTATATACATTAAAATATGTTATACAAAATTCAAATACTTTTTCTGATATATTAATTCTTCTATATAAATCGAATTCATTATTTTCATATTTAATATTTTCACAATTAATATTTTTTTTAAAGGATAATTTCCCTGTAGCTCTTAAAAATGATGTACTAACTAAAAATTTAGCAAATATATCATTACCTTTTTTTTCAAGTAAAAATGTATAATCTGTCATATCATTCCCCAAAACAATTGGAGCTATAATTTTCCCATCTTCTTTTAACATTTTTACCCATTTTACAGGAATTCCATCAACTGCTATTGTTGATATTATTCCGTCGAATTTTTCCATATCATACCCATAATAACCATCTGTATTCAAAGTTATAATATTGTTAAATTTCTTTAAATTATTCCTTGCAATATCGAATATTTCATATTCAGGTTCCGTTGTAACTATAAGACCTTTATTGCCAACAATGTGAGATATTAATGCTGCATTATAACCTGTTCCTGTACCTATTTCAAATATTTTATCTCCTTTTTTTATATTTAATGATTTAAAAAAAATTGCCATCAATGAGGGTTGACTAGATGTCGACAAAACATTTTCTTTATAATAAGTTGGTATAGCCTGATCAGAATATATTAGACTTTTAGGGGTTCCACTACATACAAAATTTTCTCGTGGAATTTCCCTAAAAGCTTTTATTATATCTTCACTAACCATTACTTTATGTTTTATTTCATTAACAAAATTTTCACCATAATCCATAATGTTTATTTTAATTCTAAATTATTTATTTTTTAATTCCAAATATTTTTTCCAATCATTATTAAAGTTTTCTATCCCTTTATCAGTTAATGGATGGAAAAATAATTTTTGTAGAACACCAAATGGTATTGTTGCTACATCACAACCCATTTTTGCCACTTCAACAACATGATATGGGTGTCTAACACTAGCCGCTATTATTTGTGTGTCAAATTCATAATTATAATATATTTGTAAAATTTCTTCTATTAAATCTAATCCTTGATTACCAACATCATCAATTCTTCCAATAAATGGACTAACATATGTAGCGCCTGCCTTTGCAGCTAATAAAGCTTGCAATGGACTAAATATTAAAGTTACATTTGTTTTAATTCCTTTAGAAGATAATGTTTTTACGGCTTTTATTCCATCTTGTGTCATTGGTATCTTAACTACAACATGTTCACTTAATGAAGCTAAATGAATAGCTTCTTTTACCATATTTTCATAATCCATTGAGGTTACTTCAGCACTAACAGGTCCTTTTACAACTTCGCATATTTCTTTTACTCTTGTTTCAAAATCTATATTTCCTTCTCTTGCTACTAAAGTAGGGTTTGTCGTAACACCATCAATTATTCCCCAATCTTTTGCAATTTTAATTTCTTCTATATTCGCTGTATCCAAAAATATTTTCATTATACCGCCTCCTTTTTCATTATTCCTTCAGTATAATTATATCACAAAATAAAAAAATAAGGCGTTAAAGCCTTATTTTTTAGATATTTCAATTTTTACATTTCTTAACCATAAATCGGCAGATAATGTCTTGTATTCATGACTTCCAAACGTCCAAAAAATTATTCTTATATATCTTACATCTTCATTATGAGTTATATCACTAACATTAAAAGATATATTAAATTCTCTTGAACTATTTAAGGGCATAGGATTAATCCAAAAATACTCCTTAAATGGATATTCTGATGAACTCCAAGCAAATGCAAGTTTATCTATAGTTTCCTTATTTTCATTTAAAAAGGAAAATATTATTCCAGATGCACTATACACATTTTCTGGTAACAACTTGCTTTTACTTGCTAATCCTGCTATTTCTGTTGAAAAACTAACAAATGTATCTACTCCAAAAGGCAATTCAAAATCTTTATATAAATTATTTTCTGTATTACCCTCTTTATGAATTCTGTACCATATTGTATTATCTAAGGTATCTAATTCCATTTTATTTATTCCTTCTCTTCTTCCGCCCTCCTTCCAATATATATAGTCTTTGGGTATAAAATACTCAAATATATGTGATTTTTTATATAGATTTATTGAATTATTTTGCGACATAAGATTACCTACCATATATAAATCTTCATTTAAATTCCCATTCTCCTCATAAATTTCATTATTTATTGTTCCATCTTTTATTTCAATTATCTTTTTATCATTTAATTCTTTTTGATATGATTCATTATTCGAATTTAATGAACCTGCATATACCTTATTTCCTATTACATAATAAGTTTCTGCGAATAATAAATATGGAATAATTATTAATAATAAAATGAAAATTCCTTTTTTCATTTTATCCCCTCCTTGGCTATTTTTCTTTATTTTAATCGACGCTTTTTTTAAAATCTTTAATTTTCATAACCTTTTATGATATAATAAAATGAAAAATAATAGTGTAGGTGATATTGTGAAAAAATCCATTGTTTTTAGTAATCACGAGGATGAGATTAGAGTTGCTATATTAGAAAATAAAAAATTAATGGAAATTTATTTTGAAGATTTAGAATCTGGAAAATTAGCAGGTAAAATATTTTTAGGTAGAATCGAAAATGTTGTTCCTGCATTAGAATCTTTCTTTGTAAACATTGGAACAAAAAAGAATGGTTTTCTTAGATTTAAAGATACCACTATTGATCCAAATTCATTACACAGAGGTTCTTTAATTATTGTACAAGTAAAAAAAGATGGAAATACAAGAAAAGGACCTCAGTTAACAATGAGAATTAATATTCCTGGCAGATACATGGTATATATGCCATTTGGAGAAAATAGTATTGGGATTTCTAAAAAAATATTTTCCTCAAACGAAAAGGATAGACTGCGAGAAATAGGAGAGATTTTAATAGAAACTGAGGAAGAGGGAATTATTTTTAGAACAAATAGTGAAAATGTAGATTTTCATACATTAAAAAATGAATTCAACGATTTAAAAAATATATGGAAAAATATAATAGAAAACTCAAAAAAAAATAATAAGCCTACATTATTATATGAAGATGAAAATTTTATTCAGTATATATTAAGGGAAAAATTAGATAATGAAACTTATGAAATTATTACAGATGATACTATGTTATTTAAAGATTTTAGTATTTTAAAGGAAAAATATCCTAATTTAATTATTCGAAAAGTAGATATTGATGCCTTTTCATGGTCTAATATATATGAACAATTAGATGATGTCTTTTCACGAAAGGTTGAATTGCCAAGCGGCGGTATAATAACAATAGATAAAACTGAAGCATTAACTGTTTTTGATGTTGATTCCGCTAGTAATGTACTAGAGGATAATGTAGAAACAACATCATTTAAAACTAATTTAGAGGCCGCTAAAGAAATTTGCAGACAATTAAGATTAAGAAATATTGCTGGCATTATACTTATAGATTTTATTGATATGAAAGAAAATTATCATAAAGAAGAAATTATAAATATTATTAAGGAAGAATCATTAAAAGATAAGGCTAAAATTTCTATTTCTGGTTTTACTAAATTAGGATTATTGGAATTATCAAGGAAAAGAACTGCCCCATCAATAGATGCTTTGCTTTTCACACAATGTCCAATATGCCAAGGGACTGGAAAAATTGCTTCACCAAAAATAGTTTTTAGACGTGCCTTTAAAGATTTAGAAGAATCTTTGGAAGATTTGAAGAAAAATCATGATATAAAAGAAGTATATACTAGTGTTTATCATAATTTATCGGGTTATTTTACTAAAGAAAAAAAGAAATATATAGAAAATAAATATAACGTAAAACTTGATATTGATTTTAATTGGCCTGATCCTAATTCATATAATATAAGGTATAGGAAGTGATGTCATGAGAATTCAATTTCAAATAAAAGAAAAATTACTTCCTATATATGAAATAGAAAAAAAGCAAGATATTTTAATAATCGGAGGAATTGAAGTTCTTATAAAATCTATTTTAGATATTCCTCAAATTTCTTTAGAATTAAATGGAATAGGTACAAAATTAGCTTTTCATTTAAAAAAATTTGGTTTATCCCCTGTCATTTTTGATTTTTTAGGTGATGATGAATTTTTAGATTTGATAACTAAACAATTCGAAAAAAAAGAAATTATGCTTTTCTTTTCTAGACAACCATATGGCACAAAAAGAGTTTTAAAAACATTTAAAGATAATAATATCAATGTTTTTAAAGATTATAGGTCAATAGAAAAACTTGATTACAATTTTACAATTAATAACTTATCTGAAATATATAATCAAGTAAAAAGTGTATACTTAATACTACACAATTGGGATACATCCTTAACAAAAAACATTAAATTATTAGGAAAATTTCTATTTTTGGATTTTGAAGAAAGTATATACATTCCTATAAATAGAGATATATATGGAGATTTTATATTTACAAATGATAACATAGAATTAGGAGATAACATTAAATATTTATACAATGTAAGATTTTTAAATAATGGGAAAATTAAATTCGAATTACCTAATGATAGTTGGTTAATTGATCCTTTTTCAAATAAAAAAGATTTTTTATTTGAAGCAAAATGCGCTTTTAAAAGTACCATTATAAATTCTCTTTTTGATGGAAAAAACATTAAAGATTCTTTATTACTAGCCAACATTGCATACTCGTATGCATTGGATAATAAAGGCAAAATGATTTCTAAAAATCAATTATTTGAAGAATATTATAAAAGGAAATGAGATTAAATCTCATTTCCTTTGAAAAATTTTATTATTTCATCTGCTACTTTTTCTTTTTCTATATCATTTACTACAACATGTGGACTTTTTTCTAATACTATAGTTTCGATTTTTTTAGAACTAATATTATTTTTTATGGTATTAGCTACACTTAATGGAACTGCTCCATCTCTTTTTGATACAATTATTAATGTATCGCTTTTTACCATATTAAGCCTTTTTTTCGCTAATCTTTGTAACTTATATAAATTTGCCCCCCCTGAAGGCCAGTCATAATCCCAATATTCTCTTGCTAATCTATTTAACCCTTCTTCATTATAATTATCTTTTTCTTTTCTTTCAACTCTTTTAGAAAAATATTTTAGTATTGGAGTTAATTTCAATAATTTATTTCTTGCTTCTAATGCTGGTGCTGCTAATGCAATTTTCTTCGGATTAAATTGTGCAGCTATTAATAATGTTAAAACTCCTCCCATTGACAATCCTGAAACATATACATTTTCATATTTTGAATTTAATTCAATATATGAATCTACTACTCTTCTTAACCAATCTTTCCAGTTCGTATTTAAAAAATCAATTGAGTTTGTTCCATGACCGGGTAATCTTGGAATATAAACAGTGAAACCTTCTTTATTTAATCTCTTACCTAAATAATACATATCATGTGGTGTCCCTGTATAACCATGTATTAATAATACAGCATCCTTCCCACCTTCTAGAAATAATGGATGTGAATACTCATATATAATTTTTGAATCTTTAGGTATATTATCTAAAAACATTCAATCACCTCCTCGTGTATAATGTTTTCATATAATTAATAAATCTGATATTTATTTTTAAAAAAATAATTCTAACTCTGAGTTATTATATAACTAAAGTAATTCTGTCACCTCCTGCACTTAAGTGCCTTGAATAGTCTGACTAACTTTGGTATATAAGTTGAATTGCTACCGGAGAATGAGCTATAGCTCTTACATATAACGAGGCTCTTTTCTTATATACCCAGAGTTAGAATCTAATTCTGAAAGGTTGTGTTTCTATGTTGTTTGTTGGTATCGATGTTTCTAAAGATAAACTTGATTAT
>NZ_LNGH01000009.1 GCF_011057715.1 Marinitoga sp. 38H-ov | reverse complement strand
TGACTTATTACCGGAGACTATAGTTTGATAACAATTTCACTTTCAATATTATTATACAAAAGAAATATTTCACAAATATTAATTAAAAATAAAAATTAAACTGTTTTTGTCTGAATTTTTTGTTAATTATTTCACTATATAACAAAAAACCCTTCCAAAAATGGAAGGGTTAAAATATTATTTATTTGCAAGAATTACATCGTCAAAATAGATTGTTGTTGGTACATCTTTACCTAATTCAAAACTCAATCTTACTACATCATCTGCTGTTTCTGGGTGTGTATATTCAAATGTGAATGTTTGCCATTCTGTTGTTAAATCAACTGTTTTTGCTAAATAATTGTAGTATGGATCATGGTTTTGTAATATTTTCGCATTTATTTTTCTTGGTGCATCAGCTTTTGCTTTAAATGAAAATACATATGTTTTCCCTTTTTCTAATTTTACATCTTGATCAAATTGAATATGCCATGTATCTGCTCCAGAATCTGCTACTGTTATAGCTATATATCCATCTTTTACTTCTAAATCAGATACTCTTGCACCACTAATTTTATATGTTGATGCTTGCCAAATAAACCAATGCATTGGATCTTTTTCATCATCAACAATCATTGTATCAAATGTGCTATTGTTCAATAATGAAACTAAACCTTCTGTACTTATTGCTTCAACTGTTTGTTCTACAGGTTTTTCTGCAACTGTTGTATTTTGAGAATTAAAAAATAATACTCCACCTACTAAACCAACTGCTAATAATGCAACTGTAATTGCCACTAAAATTTCATTACTCATAATTTTACCTCCTATTATTTTTCCATTACGCTAACATCATCAAAGTAATATTCTCCTATAGGTGATGTTCCTAATTCAAAACCAAGTTTTACTGTATACGAATCCAAATCAAAATCTGATGGTATTTCTACTTCATATGAATAATCTTTCCAATCTGATGTCAATGAAACACTTTCTGCTAAAAATGGAGGATCAATCCATAAGTTATTGTCATCATTTTTTCTTGCTGTTACAACAAAATTTAATGCTGGATTTTCAGCTGTTGATTTTGCTTTGAATTTAATTGTATACGTCTTTCCACCTTCAATATTATTAAGCCATTGAGCTAATTGAATTGTCCATGTACCAGATCCTGGGTTGTTAACCACTACTTTTGCTTCTCCATTAACAATTGTTGCAGATGAAGAAGCCCAACCATTCCAATCAGCTCCTTCAGGTGTAAATTTAAACCAACCTTCAAAACCAACATTTTCATCATCTCCTAAAATTCTTTCAGAAAAATCACCATTTACAACTATCTCTACTGGTTCATTAGTATTAGTATCTTCTACTGGTCTTACACATGAAGATAATAATCCTATAACTAACAATGAAAGAACTAACATCACTAAAAATCTTTTATTCATATTTCCACCTCCTAATGAATTTTATTTAAATTTAGAAATACATTGTTATTGATAATGTTCCAGATGTTTGATTTTCTTCTTTATTTCCATCCCATAAAATTGAAGGTGAAACAACTATATCCATATAATTATAATTTGCTGAAATGCCAAATTTTGAAACAGGTGTTTCGCTATCAAAAGTAAAATAACTATTTATAGATAAAATATCAGAAAGTTTATATTCTCCATCAACTCCAATTAAATATGTTTTAAATGTTTCTGCATCCGGGGAAATATATGAAGTTAAATCAAATTGTTCAAAATTAAATTTTAAACCAGCGGTTAGTTTTTCTAATTTATTTTCTTCTATATTATATTTAGCATAAGATAATACATTTAATAAATTCAAATTAACATCAATTCCTGTTTCCATTTTTTTATAATTTTCATATAATACTGTTTTTAGAGATATTGGACTATAAAACATATTTGCAAATAATACATTTACTTTTGGTAATTGATCTTCTTTATTTGTGCTTTTTGAATCGAAATTCATATCTAAAGCAGCATATATACTTCCTAAATTATTAGGAAATTCTACAGATAAATTCCCTGCTAACCATAAGTCGTTGCCAAAAGGAGAAACTCTAAAATTTTGAACTTTTTTACCTAAAAATAAGTTAGCAAAATTTAAGTTTAATATACCATAAGCTTGATCAATTTTGAAACTACTATTAACTGGTTCTCTAATTAAACCTATAAAATATGAATCCCCTTTAATTCCCAAATACAACAATCCTATGCTTTCTGATGATTTGATTTTTGGTTCAAAAGTTAAATCATAATTCACTTCAACATATCCATCTAAGTTAATATCAGCGGAAAATAAAAACGACACCATTAAAACAACTAGAAAAATTGATAATATTTTTTTCATATAATACCTCCCATTCAAAATTTTAGAATCTTCATCATATCTACATTATAGCAATGTAACTATTACATTAAAAACTCAATTATCTTTATTTTTTCCTAATTATTCTCTATTTTTTTGTATTTCTATTTAATAGTTTTTATTATCTTAAAATGCTATTAATAATATTAACAATATATAGTAAATTTTTAGTAAAAAAAAGAGGCCTTAAAGGCCTCAAAATATTTTTATTATTTTTTCCATAATCCATGTAAATTACAAAATTCTCTTGCTGAAACTTCTTTTCCTTTAGCAACTTTAAACAATGCCTCAGGTTTATCGTTTGGAGTTAAGAATTTTTTAAATACTTCTCCATCAACTGTTAATTCTATCCATTCTATATAATGTTCTTCAGTCATAGGATGAGCTGTTGTTTCACCAACTTTTACTAAATAACCATCTTCAACTTCTTGAATAAATGGAACATGTTTTTCAACTGATGAATCTGCTGTTTTTTCTTCAAATAGTTTCATAGGTTCCCCACAACAAATTAATTCTCCAGCACCTTCATGTAATACTTCAACAATGTTTCCACACTTTTCACATTTATAAACTTGTCCTCTCTTAGTCATTAAAATCCCTCCCTACGCTTGTGTTATTGGTGGTGTATAAACCCTTTGAGCCAAATCTTTATCTAACATAAATAATGCATCTTTACTATCACCAATTAATTCTAATTTATCCAATATTTCTCTCGCATTTTCTTCTTCTTCCACTTGTTCATCAATATACCATTGCAAGAAATTATATGTAGCTCTATCTTTTAACTCTTCAGCAATATCAACTAAATCATTAATACATTGAGTTATGTGTTGTTCATGTTCTAATGTAGCTTCTATAACATCTTTAATCCCATTCCATTTATGTTGTGGTTCTTTAATTTCTTTTAAATCAACTTCAGAACCTTGACTCAATAAATAATCAAATAATTTCATAGCATGATCTCTTTCTTCCATTGCCTGAATCCTCATCCAATTCGCAAAACCTTTTAATCCCATATTATCAAAATATGCTGACATCGATAAATATAAATAGGAAGAATATAATTCTTCGTTTATTTGCTTATTTAATGCTTCTGACATTTTACTTTTTAACATACCATCACCCCTTTTTAATTTTATTACATAAATATTATACACCTTAAAAATTTTTAAGTCAATGTTTTTTTAATACAAATATATTTTTATACTTTATCTAAAATTATTATATTATATTTTTTAGATTTTGTCAAGTTATTTTTAAAAAAATCCTCCATAAGGAGGATTAAAGAGTATTTTTGTAAATTCTTAGTAAAGCTGAAAAATCTACTAAAAAATGAACAAAAATTGCACTTATTATTCCATACTTAAAATATAAAAATGAAAAAAATAGACCAAAAGCAAATCTAATTGGAAATGTTAATACAAAATATTTTTTACTTTCTAATCCATTAAATAAATTAAATATATGAATTAATGCAAATAAAAAAGATGATATAATAGAAACATGCATAATATTACTTAATTCATTTAGTAAAAGTTCATTCAAAATACCTCTAAAAAATACTTCTTCAGTTATAGATGCAGCTATAGGTATTAAAAATAATCTTTTTCTGTTAATATAAAATTTAAGAGAATTTGTTTTTACCCATTTATCAGGTAATATATTTATAATTATTCCATATATTAAAAATATTAAATATATTAAATAAGGAATTTTTATAAATATTATTAAATTATATAATGGTATTAATAATAAAAATATTATACTTTTTATTATTAATCCTTTTTCAAATTGAATATTTCTTTCTATTAAATAAATAATAAAAAAATATAAGACAATATTTAAGAATAATAATATCATTTTAATCCCTTTATCTCTTTTAATTTTTCTACAAATGCTTTGAATATCGGGTGTGGTTTTCCAACTTTGCTTTTTAATTCCGGATGATATTGCACTCCAATAAAAAACGGATGTTCTTTTAACTCTACAGCTTCTACAAAATCCGACTTTGCTGATATTATTAATTTTCCTTCTAAATTACTTTCATCTGGATATGCAAATAATTCTTTAAACCTTTCTAAATTTACTTCATATCTATGTCTATGTCTTTCGAATACTATTTCTTCATTATATATAGAATATAATTTAGTATTCCTAAATATTTTTGTTTCTTGAGAACCCAATCTCATTGTTCCGCCTAATTTTAATATTTCCTTTTGTTCTTCCATCATATCTATAACTGGATAAGGTGTATTTTTATCAAATTCATATGAGTTAGCAGTTTCTAATTTACCGACATTTCTTGCATATTCAATTACCATTATTTGCATTCCTAAACAAATACCAAAAATAGGTATTTTATTTTCTCTTGCTATTTTTACTGCCTTTATTTTACCTTCAATACCTCTTCTCCCAAAGCCTCCAGGAATTATTATCCCATCATATTTTGACAATAATCCTTCAGCTTCCTCCTCAGTTAATTCTTCAATTGTTTGAGAATCTAATAATTCAGGTTTTTCTGCTCCGCTTAAGAATATACTTTCAATTATACTTTTATAAGCATCATCTGTTCCTAAATACTTCCCAACTATAGCTATTTTTACTGGAGCAAAGTTTTTAGGATAATTCCAATTTAATTTATTATCTATTTTTATATTTAATTTCTCTGCTATCATATTTTGTATTCCTAAATTAAATATTTTTTCTGGAACTTCATATACATTATCTGCATCTGGCAAATTAATAACATATTTTCTATTAACTCCTGCAAATAAGGCTATTTTATCCATACTATTCGAATCTATTGATTTTTCTGTTCTAATTATTAACATATTAGGATGAATTCCTATTTTCCTTAACAATTGAACTGATTGTTGTGTTGGTTTTGTTTTAAATTCATTAGTAACATTTAAATACGGAACAAATGTTACATGAATAAAAAAGAAATTTTCAATACCTTCTTCTAAAGAAAGTTCTCTTACCGCTTCTAAAAATATTTCTCCTTCGATATCTCCTACAGTCCCACCTATTTCAATCATAAGTAAGTCAGTATCTATACTTTTAATTCTATTTTTTATTTCATCTGTAACATGTGGTACCATCTGCACAGTTGCACCTAAATATTTCCCTTCTCTTTCTTTTTCTATTATGCTTTTGAATATTTGACCTGCTGTTATATTATTATATCTTTTCATATTTATTCCTAAAAATCTTTCATAATGCCCCAAATCAAGATCAGCTTCATACCCATCATCTGTAACGAAAACTTCACCATGTTGATTAGGATTCATTGTACCTGCATCAACATTCAAATATGGATCTATTTTTAATGAATTAACCTTTATTCCGCAATCCTTTAATACTCTACCTATTGATGCAGAAACAATTCCTTTTCCAATTCCACTTAAAACCCCACCTGTTACAACAATATATTTTTTAGCCATTTCTTCACCTCCACAATGATATTTAAATAATAATTATTATATAATTTTAAATAAAATAAGGGAAGCGAAAGCTTCCCTTATAAAGGTCATTATTCTTCATCTATATTTAATTTTTCTGCTAATGAATCTACAACATCTTCTACTGTTTTTATTTTCTCTAATTCTTCATCTTCTATAGATACTCCTAATTCTGACTCGAATGCCATTGTTAAATCAACTAACTCTAATGAATCTGCATCTAAATCATCTGTAAAAGAAGCGTCTAAAGTTACGTCTTCCTCATCAACATTTAATGTATCTACTATAATTTCTTTTACCTTTTCAAAAAGTTCATCTCTTGTCATTTAAATACCTCCCTATATATTTTCACAAGACAGCCAATAATAAAATCGGTATTATTATATTAATATTTTTCCACAATGTCAAGTAAATTTTCTTTGTATTTTTTGTAAAATTAAAACATTTTTTTCAATTTTTCAGCTTCTTCCTCAGAAATCTTATTATTTGATACTAATTCTTCCATTTTTTTTATTCTTTTTACACTATTTAATTGAGATAAAACAGAATATAAATAACTTAAATATTCTTCTCTTGTTTCAAAATTATTTTCTACTAATTCCTCATTATTATCAATATTATTATCAATATTTTTTTCTTCTAGATGTTCTTCAGTTTTTATATTATATGTCCCATCTTTAATATACAATGTATTTGTTTCCCTAATTAAAGAAATAAGTAAAAACCATTCATATAAATTAAATGTAATTATTCTAAGAAACATAATAAAATTGGAATCTCTATATTTTATTACTGGTTTATCAATGACATTATTTATAATTTCCATATTTTGGATAAAAAATTGATCTTTAATTATTTTATTTAAAAGATTTATATATGTAACCCATAAAAAGAATAAAAATAGAATAAACAAAAATGTATCAAATTGAGGCAAAGAATATTCTAAATTTTGTAATTCTTCTAAAGAAGTTATTTGACTATAAATTTTTTCAATTTGATTAGATAATTTTAAAAATATTAAAGTGAATCCCAAAAAAGAAATAATATATCCAAACAATACTTTTAATGAATCTTTTTCTTTTATTTTACCAAAATCATAATTTTTTATTCCTTTTGTTTCAAATATTTTCTTCAATCTTTTTATATGCTCATCTCTATTTTTTAAAAGTATATGATACACAAACATTGTAATAGCAAAGCTTACTGGCCATAAATATGGTATTAAATAAATTATCATGCCGATTATTACAATTAAAGGATTCAAAATAACCATCAAATCACTCCAACATAGATTTTTCTTTTAAAATTTGAGGAGCCCAATATTTTTCCACTTCAAATTGTTCTCCAGTCTGCATATTTTTTATAGTTATTATATTGTTTTGCATCTCATTTTCACCAATAATAACTACAAAACGGGCATTTAATTTATTAGCATGTTTCATTTGATTTCTAATACTTCTATCTGATATATTTAAGAATACTTTTAAATCTTCATCCTTTAACTTTTTAGCTAATTTCATAGCTTCAATATCTGTTTCTTTCCCTGAATAAGCAATATATACATCAATAACTTCAGGATTTTCTATGTTTATATTTTCTTTTTTTAATGCTAATATTACTCTTTCAATTCCCATTCCAAAGCCTATAGCTGGAGTTTCTTTTCCTCCTATTTCTTCCACTAAAGAATTATATCTTCCACCACCTAAAATTACTGATTGAGCACCTAAATCTAAATGCTCAATTTCAAAGGCTGTTTTAGAGTAATAATCAAGACCTCTAACAATTCTTGAATCTATTTCATAATTAATTTCTAATGCATTTAAATAACTTATAACTCTATTAAAATGATCCTTACAATCATCACATAAATAATCTAAAATGACAGGAGCATCCTTTGCATATTTATTATCAATTTTACAATCTAATAATCTCATTATATTTACATCATATCTTTTTTGACAATCTTCACACATATTAGGTAACATAGGCTTATAATAATTTTTAAGAGCCTCTCTATATTTCGGGCGGCATTCTGGACATCCAATACTATTTATCTTAATTTTATAATTTTTTAATCCTAAAGCTTTTAATAGCTCATCTGCCAAAACAATTATTTCTGCATCTGATATTGGTGTATCTGTACCAAAAATTTCTACTCCTATTTGATGAAATTGTCTTAATCTTCCAGCTTGAGGTTTTTCATATCTAAACATTGGACCAATATAATATAATTTTATTGGAGATCCCATATTAATCATTGAGTTTTCTACATATGCCCTTACTACAGAAGCCGTTCCTTCTGGTCTTAGTGTGACCGATCTACCACCTTTATCTTCAAATGTATACATTTCCTTTTGTACTATATCACTAGATTCCCCTACACTTCTTTTAAATAGTTCAGTTGGTTCTATAATAGGGGTTCTAATTTCTTTATAACCATACTTCAAAAATATTTCACGTGCTTTATTTTCTATATAATACCAAAGCTTTATTTCATCACCAAAAATATCTTGTGTCCCTTTAAACTTTTTATACTGACCCATATTTTACCCTTTAAAAGGGGTCACCTCCTCTAAGTTTCAAAAATTTTAGTTGAATAACATCTTTAATATCCCTAAATATTTTAATTATAGCAAAGAATATTACAAAAAATTCTAACCTTCCCAAATACATTCCCAATGTTTCTATCCATATTACACCTAAAGGTGCATTTGGTGTTGTAATACCAACCGATAACCCAACAGCTGATAATGCAGAAGCATATTCAAACAGCGAATCTTCCATAGTATATCCATATGATAATAATACTAATACGCCAATTATGTATATTAAAAAATACATTGATACTACAGCAATTACATCTCTTAAAGTATCATATGATATTCTTTTTTTAGATATTCCCTTATATACTTCAATATGAAAAACACTTCCTTCTGGTTTAAAATAATTTTTTATTTGATGTGTTATTATTTTCCATATAACGAAAACTCTAAATAACTTCAACCCACCTGAAGTAGAGTCCATCATTCCTCCCAATATCATTAAAATTGTCATTATCAATAATCCAAAATTATTCCAATTATCATATGATACTGTAGAAAAACCTGTACCTGTTAACGCAGAAACCGCTTGAAATACTGCATGCCTTAATCCACCAAAAAAACCATATAAAATTTTTGTTGTAAAAAATAATAATAAAAATATTGATATTAAAAGTATGAAAAACATTGTCTTTGGTTCAGGATTTTTTTTAAATAAATCTTTTCTTCTCAACGCCGCATAATGAACCCCAAAGCCAGTACCACCCGAAATCATTAGAATTATTATTATTATTTCAGCATTTACATTATTAAATTCACCAACGCTATTTATTTTTGTAGAAAAACCACCTGTTGCCAATGCGGTTAATGTATGATTAAAAGCATCAAAAAAATTTAATCCAGCAATAAATTTCAAAAGAAATATACCTATAATTGCCCAAGATAAATAAATTCCAAATATTATTTTAGCAGAATCTCTTAAATTCGGAACAACATTATCTGTTCGGCCCTCAGCTTGATATAACCCAACTCCTAATGCGCCAGTAGCAATAACCATAATTAATGCAAAACCTGCACCACCAAAATACTGCATTAAACTTCTCCATAATAAGAAAATTTTAGGTATTTTTTCCACATCAACTAAAGTAAGCCCAGTTGTTGTCCAGCCACTAGTAGATTCAAAAATTGCATGGTGTATATTTAATATGCCAGAAAATACAAATGGCAGAGCAGAAAAGAAAATTGCTAATGTCCAAACTAAAAAAATTATTACAATTGCATCCTGAATATTTATAGAATCATTTTCTTTATTCCATCCTATTAAAATAAAAAATGAACCAACAAAAATACTTATTAATCCAGATTCTAAAAAACTATATAAAGAATTAAAATCTTTATATAATAAAGAAAGAGTTCCAAATAATATTAATCCTATTCCAAAATATACTAACATTGTACCAGTATTTTTGAATATTATTTTATATCTATGTTTCAAATTATATAAGTATTTTGGCATATTTTCATCCTTTCAAAATCTTGAGTTTTACCTCTGGAACCTTGTCTTTCAAAGAAAAAATAACCAATTTATCTCCTGGTAAAATCTCCGTATTTCCTTGAGGAACAAATATACCATCTTCCCTAATAAGCATACTTACTATTGAATTTTCTGGCATATGTAAATCTTTTAATTTTTTATTTGCTGCATAATCTTGCTTTTTTATTTTTACTTCTATAATTGCAAGTTTATCAGCATAAGGATTAAAGAAGCTTAAGTTTGTTTGATATTCTAAAGATGCTTCAATTATTTTTTCTATCCAATTAGTTATACTAACAGTTTCTATATGATTTAATAAAAATAATTTTTCATTTTCAGGATAATTAACTAATGAAATAACTCTTATATCCTCATATAAACTTTTAATTAACCAAGATACTACAAAGTTCAGTGCATCATCATCAGAAAGAGATATAACTCCACCTACTCTATTTGGAGCCATATCTAAACTTTCTAAAAAACTAATTTCTGTAGGATCATGTAAAATACCATCTAAATTAGAATAATAGGCTTTCAAAGATAAAATTTTATTTATATTTACTTCTTTAGAAGAAATATAATAAACACTATAACCTTTATGTAATAAATTTCTGACAATAGAATAAGCTATATTCTCTCCTTCTATAATATAAAAAATTTTATTTTTCATTATTTACACCTTCATTCCCAACTAGTTCATCAACTGCATGTTCTATTGGACAGAAGATATTTAACCCAGCTTTTTCAAATAAACTTTTTTTATGAGGATCATTAACACGTGCTATTATTTCTATGTTAGGATTTTTGGATTTATAAAACATATTGCAAGCATTAGCTAACATAAAATTCAAATTATCATCAGGTGTAACCAAATATATAATATCAGCTTTTTCAGCCTTTACTTGCTCTAAAATGGCAATATCCGAACTATCCACAACCATAGAAAACCCAGTAAAGTTGTATTTTTTTAATCTCTCTAAAGCTTCGACCTTTTTATCTACAACAATAACATTATGATCTTTCGAAAATTTTTTAGCTAATTCAGATCCCAATCTCCCACAACCAATAATAATAATATATTTCATTTTATTTTTCATTATCATATTCCTCCAAAATGCGGATGATAATATCTTCCAATTCTTTATCTTTTATAACATTTTCAGCCAATGCTTTTGCAGCATAATAATGTTTTTTTAATAAATTAATATTTTTTAATTTTTTCCAATATAAATATCCTAAAAGGATATGTCCTTCATATCTATTAGGATTATCACATATCAAAGAACTAATTTTATCTTCTAGAATAAAAAAATCCAAATTATTATCAGATTCAAATTTAAATAATTCATTCTTCAATTTTCTATATTTGCTTTCAAAACTTTCACCTTTAAATATTGATTCAGCCAACATTATAGAAAATTCTTCTGGAACTATTGGCTTTTCAATCCAATCTATAACCCCTATTTTAAAAGCATTTTTTATTGAACTTAAATTCATTTTATTACTTACAATATACAATGGGGTTTTTGGCTGATATGTTTTTAAAACCTCTAATAATTCTATTATATTTTCTCCATGTAATTCACTTTCGCTTATAATAAGCGAAAATCTTTCTTTAAAATTTTCTTCGTGATAAAGAAATTCTTTAAGCTCTTTTACAGTATATATTATTGTATTAACAAAATCAATATCTTGAAGATAATTATTTATCATTTTTTCGTATAACATCACTATTTCAGGTGTATCATCGATTATTAATATTTTATTCATAATCTCCTCCTAAAGGACAAACTCACTTAAATCCTTATTATCTGCTAAATCTCCAATTCTTTGCCTTACATATTCTTTGGTAATTTGAATATCTACTTCCGAATCTAGCGGAGCTTCATAGGAGATTTCTTCTAATACTCTTTCAACTACAGTATATAATCTTCTAGCGCCAATATTTTCTATTTTTTCATTTAGATTAAATGCAATTTTTGCAATTTCTTCTATACCCTCATTTGTAAATATAATATTTACACCATCTGTCTTTAATAATGCATTATATTGTTTTGTAATAGCATTTTCTGGCTCTACTAAAATCCTAACAAAATCTTTTTCTGTTAAAGCTTCTAATTCTACTCTTATTGGAAATCTTCCTTGCATTTCAGGAATTAAATCAGAAGGCTTTGCAACATGAAAAGCTCCTGCTGCAATAAATAACATATAATCAGTTTTTATTGGTCCATGTTTTGTAATTACTGTAGTACCTTCAACAATTGGTAATAAATCACGTTGTACTCCTTCCCTAGAAACATCAGGTCCAGAACCTCCTGATTTTGCTGCTATTTTATCCATTTCATCAATAAAAATAATACCTCTGTTTTGAGCTCTATCTATAGCTTCTTGAATCATTTTTTCCTTATCTATTAATTTCTCTGCTTCCATAGGAAGTAAAACCTTTCTAGCATCTTTTATTTTCATTTTTTTTCTAATTGTTTTCTTAGGCATCATATTTGAAAACATTTCTCCAATTTGTATTCCCATATCTTCAAATTCAGGACCTAATCCTGCAAACATTGGTGTTGGAGTTTCTTCAACTTCAATTTCTATTTCAATATCTTCTAATTCTTTGTTAATTAATTTCTTTTTTAATTCCTGTCTTCTTTCAAAATTATTTGTTTCTACTACAGGTTCTTCTTTTTTAGGTTGATTCTGACCAAACATATTTAACAATTCCATAAAATTGCCCGCTGGTTGTTGTTTTTTCTTATTAATTCCCATTATAGCATCAAGAATTTTCTCTTCTACCATTTCTTCAGCTTTTTCTTCAACATCTTTCATCATTTCGTTTCTAACCATATTAATAGATACATCAACTAATTCTCTAATCATTGATTCTACATTTTTCCCTACATAACCAACTTCTGTGAATCTAGTTGCTTCAACTTTAATAAATGGTGCATTAGCGATTTGCGCTAATCTTCTAGCAATTTCAGTTTTTCCAACGCCAGTTGGACCTATCATTAAAATATTTTTAGGCATTATTTCCTTTTTTATTTCTTCAGGCAATTTTAATCTTCTATACCTATTCCTTAAAGCTACAGCTACTGCCTTTTTAGCATTATTTTGCCCTATAATATATTTATCTAATTCCTTAACAATTTCTTTTGGTGTTAATTCTACCATATACTCACCTCCGCAAATTCTTAATCCCCCTTACGGGGGATTTAATTAATTTCCATTAAAAGAATTTATTATACTATTAACATTACTATATGTTGTATAACCTGTATTAAAGAAACTCATAAAATTACTTACTATACTCATAGCATTAACTACATTTGTTAAAATATTTTTTGGAACATATATTATATCTCCTGGTTCTAATAATTTATTCATAACATCTGGAACATTTCCACCATTATAAAAGTCTTTTAAATTCAAAACAATTGGTGGTTGATCTGGTCCATCTTTAAACAAGAAAACATTTGATAATTCAGCTGATTGTGTATTAATTCCAGCTTTAAATAATGCCTCTATTACATTTAATCCTTTAGTATATTGTAATAATCCTGGTTTTAATACTTCTCCAAAAATATATACATATTGATTATGGGTATTAGGAACATAAACAACATCGCCTGGATTTATATAAATATTATTCAAATCTTTTATTTTATCTAAATCAATATTATCTAAAACTCCGTTCGGTTTATATATTTTAATATATTTTTGTGTTTTCCAATCAATAGATAATTGACCTAAAATTTCCGTTAAAGGCATTGCAACTTCTGTTTTAATACTTCTAGGTGTAGTATTTCCTAGTATAGTTATGTAATTTAAATTTATTGATAATACAAAACTAACATATGATCCTTGAGGAATTTTAGCCAAAGGATTATTTATAACATCTAAAGAATTATATTCAGCAATTTTTTCATTATTATAGTAAACAGTTATTGTTCCTTCCTTGGAAGGAGAAAAACCATTTACAGCACTAAAAACATCAATTAATGTTACATAATCTTCTGTTTTAGGGGTAATAACATTAACTGAACCATTTTTATATATTAAGACATTATCATTTTTTACTTTCTTTACATTTATATACGTTTCTCCTACAACTGGTAATTTACTTAAATCATTTTCAGCATCTACTCCACTATATTTTTGAATTTCTTCGTTAATCTTAATTTCTATTTCATATTTATCTGAAGGTATATATCCTGCTCTTAATAATATATTCCATATTGAATCATTTAATTTAGCAGAATATGTTCCATTAACAACACCTTCTCCTAATATATAAACTTCTCTTTTTGAAGCTTTAGCTAAAATCATTGTTCCTGGATCAATAATATTATTATATACTTTATTTTCTTCAATAATTATTGATTTACTTTCTCCATTATTTACCAATAATAACTCGCCACTAAAATCATTATTGAATCCTTTTGTTTTAGAAATAATTGCTGATAATGTAATTGGTTCTGAAATATCAAAATCTAATCTTCCCGTATAATTAAAAGCACCAGATGTATAAACATAATTCTTTTTTATTTTTATAGTTATAACACTTCCCGGTTCTAAACTAGAATATTCAAATGAATTTATTTTTTCTTCTGTAAGCCCTAATTTTGCTAAAATTGTTTTTTTGTCAATTCTTTCTTTTTTATCAAAATATATAGTTTTTGCAATATCACCAACTATATATACATATTTTTCAATTGGTATAATATCTATATACATACCATTTTTTAATTCAATATTATCATTTGCTAATATTGTTTCTTTAGTTTCAGGATCAAATATTCTTATTTCTGATAATTCTTTATCTACTCCTAATTTACCTATTAATGTTTCTAAATCAAATTTTTCTGTTTTTGTAAAGATTACTTTTCCTTTATTTGTTACATATACATATTTTTCAATAGGGGTAAACTTAATAATCATACCTTTTGTTAGGTTAATATTTTCTGTTGGATATGCTATTTCACCAGTATCAGGATTAAATATTTCTATATTATAATCATTTTTTTCAAATCCCATTTTCCCCAATAGGGTATATAAATCAAATTTTTCTTTTACATCAAATAATATTTTTCCTCCACCATTATTAGAACTTACATATACATATTTTTCAATTGTATCAAATTCAACTATATCTCCGATATTCAATTCAGTATCTTCATTAATATTTTCCAACTTATCTTCTCTATATACTGAATACTTTACATATTTTGGTTCTATTCCTAATTTAGCCATCAATGTTTTTAAATTAAAATTTTCGTCCTTTTCAAATAAAATTTTACCACCTTTATTTAATCCAAATACATATACATATTTTTCCAATTTATTAAATATTACAGTATCGCCTTTTTCTAAGGATATATTATTATTTCCTTTTAAATCTTGAAATGTATATTTAAAAACATTTTCGCCTCTTAAAATTAAAATTTCATTTTCATAATTCTCTGGATTAATATTTGATAATGATATAATATCTTTTAAAGTAATACCTTCAAAATACTGTATAGTTTTAATCCCAAAATCAGTATAAATATTAATATTTGTATTAAATTCTATCGGAATGACAATTGTAGAATTTTCTGGAATAATAGGATCTTCATCCAACAATAATCCTTTAAATAAATTTGTTATATCATATGATTTCTCTGTTCCATCAGGATACTTTACTATGGCTCTAGAACTTTTCCAAGGCTCCGCAAATCCTCCACTTAGTGATATTATTTTAGTTAAGGATAACTCTGGTTTTGGTAATTGTATAATTCCAGATTTCATAACATTTCCAATAACTTGTACTTCAAATGGAGCATAACTTACAATACCTAAAGTTACATTTGGAGATTTAATATACTCACTTATTTTATCTTTAATCTCTTTCTCCAAAATTTCAATTGTTTTCCCTTGAGCATATAATCTTCCAATAGGAGGAACTGTTATTTCTCCATCAGGCCCTACTAATATTTTTTGATTAGAATATTCAGAATATCCAAAAACCCATAATCCCAAAACATCTCCCGTTCTTATCAAATAGTTAGAAAATGCAGAAATAGTTAATATTACTAAAACTACGATAGCCGCTTTGTGTTTCATACCTTAACCTCCTCAATATCCTAATATTGATTACTTATTATGCTTTCTATCAAATTTATTTCTTGACTAGAAAAACCTTTTAATTTTAAATTCTCAATAATATTTTTTGCAATATCAAATTTATTTAATTTCATAGCAGATTTTAATTTTATTATATTCATATCAATATAAAATTTTTCATTAACATTTACTTCCAAGCATTCATTATAATTTCCTGATAAATAAAGTGCTTTAATATAATAATAATATGTTTCTTCTTCATCCATCCCTTTTTCAATAGATTTTTCAAAATTAACAACTGCATCATTATAATTATTTTCTAGCAAAAAACAAACGCCTAAATTATGATATATTAATGGATTTTCCTCATCTTCTTTTAAAGCTAATAAATAATTTTCTATTGCTAATTTAATATTATTTAATGATAAATATTTATTTCCTAATTTAATAAAATAATTACTTTTATTCTGCAATTCCAACACCTTCCGAATAATAATACATTGTATCGCTAATAATTTTACTATCCAATTGTAAATTAATCTTTACAGGTCTAATACCTGGAGCTATTGGTGCAAATAAATTATATGAAATATTTTGAATTATTTTATAACTATTCTTTATATAATTTTCAAAAACATTAATATATTTAGTTTGAATAATATCTCCACCAGTTAATTGAATTAAATGTTTTATCTCATCATTTAAATCTTTATCGGTTATAATATATAATGTAGTATTAGTTACCAATAACGGCATTATGTTAGTTATATTTATATATTTTTCATAATTGAAGTTTTCATCATCTTTCAATATAATTATTGATTCGCTCTCAATTAATGGAAGCATTTCTAAAAATAAATATTCCATATTGTAAAATTTCATTATTTTAGGTTTTTTATAAGACATATAATAATTAAACGCATATCTTCCTTCAGTATCTGTTATATATATTTTTTTTCTTATATAGTTTATAAAATTATCTTCAGGAGATACTGTATTTATCTTTAAATTAATTTGTTTTTTTGCTACATTAAAGTCTATACTATATAGAAAAACATAATAATTCATTATATCCGTTAAATATTCAATTTGATCTAAAACTAATTCATATTTATTATAATCAAATTTCATCAAAATCCCTTTATCATATTTAATTAGATATGGAAAATCAAATATTTTTGTTATTAAATTATTTTGATATAGATAAACTCCATCATTCATATATGATATAATATATGCATTATAAGGTAATGATATTATATTTATAGGATAATGTTCATTTTCTAGAGGAATTATTTTCTCTATTTCTAAATTCCATGTTGAAAATACTAATATTTGCTTATTTTTTATATCTAATAAACTCAATTCATCGTTAACAAAGCTTCCATGGGTTATGACATATTTTTCTTCTAATTTTTTTTCTTCAATTAATTTACCATTAATATCAAAAACTAATATACTATTATTCGATGCAGAATAAGTCCAAAATCTTCCAACTCTATCAAAATTAACTAACAATAAATTACTAAAGTTATTTAATTTTTCAAATCTAAAATCTTGCTGATTAGAAAAGTTTCTTATTATATATAATCCGCTATTTCCAGATAAATAAAAGTTATCTGTCCTAATGTCATAGTACATATTAAATGGTTTAAAGGTTTCTTCTTTAATACTTTCAAATCTTATCCAATTTTCCTCTGAATTTTCTAAATTTGTATAGTATATTAAATCATTTTCAATATCTAATATATATATATATTCATTTATAATCAAAAAATCATTACCAATAAAAAATTTCTCATTTGAATCAACAATATTTTTTATTCTTCCAATCTCTTTAATTTTTATTTCCGGGTTTATATTAAATTTTATCTTTTTTAAAGAATCGATAAAATTTAATAAAGATATAGCTTCACTATTATTAGGCGAAAAAAATAAAATATTATTTAAATCTTCTTTTGCTCTATTAATATTCCCCAATAACAAATCCAGCTTTGCTGCATAATACCAGAAATATGGAATATCATTTAAATATATTTGATTAGACATAGCTTCTTCCAATTTCAATTTCGCATCATACCTTTTTCCAGAGAAAAAAGAATCTAGGCTCTCAGAAAAAAGTTTTCGAGCCATTTTTTCGCTTTCTGTTAAATTTTGCGAAAAAGATACACTAATAATAAAAATAAATAATAATATAATAAAATTTCTTTTCATTTTATTTATTAAATGTCTTTCTAAATATTTCTATAATATCTGTTTTATTTTCATTTTTATTTAATAATCTTTCAATATTTGATTTGTGTTTATAAACACTAATTAATGCTAATAAAATATTTAATATGCCCAATTCAAATGAATATATAAAACTTATAATACCTATTGTAGTTAAAGTAACAATAGAAGCTAATGAAACATATTTTGTAAATAATGTTATAGGAATCCATATTAAAAAGAATATAAGTCCTAATATAGGATTTAATGCAAAATAAACTCCAACTGTAGATGCAACTCCTTTACCACCTCTAAATTTTAATACAATTGGATAGATGTGTCCTATTACAGCAAAAAAACCTACAAAATATGCAATATTACCGCTTAGTTTATACGCTAAAAAAGTTGGAATAAAAGCTTTTAATAAATCAAGTATCATACTGAACACACCATAAAAAGCTCCTGCACTTCTTAATACATTTGTACCACCTACATTACCACTTCCAACTTTTGTTATATCAATTCCAGCTAATTTTGCCATAATATAACTAAAAGGTATTGATCCACTTATATAACCTATTATAATCCAAAATATATCCATCAATATAATCACCTCAATACTAGCCTCTTTTTTTAAATTTAACAAATACTGGTGCTCCAATAAATGGATCGATATATCTTCGAATCATATTTTGAATTGCTCTTTGATATGACTTAGGTATTTCTTGAGGCATATTACAGAAAAATGTAAATACTGGAGGTTTTATATCTACTTGAGTCCCATAATAAATTTTAATCCTTTTTCCTTTTCTAATTGGAGGTGGAGAAACCATCATAAATCTTTCCAATGCAGCATTTAACGCACTAGTTGGTATTCTTTTGGTATATGAATTATACGAATTATCTATAGCATCCATTAATTTTTCTATGCCCCAATGTTTAGCCGCTGATGTAAAAACTACTGGACTATAATTTACAAAATATAATTCTTTTTCAAAAAGTTTTAAATATTCTTCCATTCTTTTATCATGATATTTTACTAAATCCCATTTATTAAATGCAATTACTGTAGCTTTACCTCTATTTTCTGCAGTCCCTATAACTTTTTTATCTTGTTGAGTAATACCTTCAACAGCATCTATTAATAAAACTACAACATCTGAATTTTCTATTGCTCGAATAGTTCTAACTGTACTGTACATTTCTACAGACCCATAAGATGTTTTTGATTTTCTTTTTAAACCTGCAGTATCTATAAATAAATATTTTTGACCATTAATTTCAACTAACTCATCTATGCTATCCCTTGTAGTTCCAGGAACATCAGAAACTATAGCTCTTTCAATACCAGTAATAGCATTAAACAAAGAAGATTTACCAGCATTAGCTCTCCCTATTAAAGCAACTTTTATAACCTCTTCATTAGATTCTTCTTCAATTGGATGTTCAGGTATTTTTTCAAAAATCCCCTCTATAAGTTCATCTAAATTTTTATTATGTTCTGCCGAAATAGGAATTGGTTCACCTAAACCCAATTTATATAATTCAGGCAATATATTTATCTCATATTTTTCATATGATTCAACCTTATTAGCAACAAATATAACTTTTTCTTTTACCCTTCTTAAAATATCTGCTAAGTAATAATCTTCTGGTGTTAATCCATTTCTTCCATCTACTACAAATAATATTAAATCAGAATCATTTAATGATTCTATAACTTTTTTCTTTGCAATTTCTTCTAATTCATTAGTAGGTTCCTCAAAAATACCACAAGTATCAACTAAGGTGAAGGCACGCCCATCATAGCGTGCCTCACTAAATATTTGATCTCTAGTAACGCCTGGATAATCCATTACAATAGCTTTTTTTTCTTTTATCAACCTATTAAATAAAGTTGATTTACCTACATTTGGTTTTCCAATAATTAGCACAACTGGTTTCATATACTCACCTCATTATTTTATTAAACTAATAACCATACTACCTTTTTGCTCTTCATTTTCAAATTCAATAGATAATATTTCCCCTTCAACACTATCTCCAATTTTCAATACATGTTCCATTTCTTCATTTTCTTTCAATTCAATTTTTGATTTTGGAACAAACGCTTCAACTTCATATTCATCAATTAATACAACTGCACCCTTTCCAACATATTTAACAACTTTTCCAGATATTTTATCTCCTTTTTTCAATTCATTAGATATTTTTTTCCAAGGATTTTCTTTAGTTTGTTTTACACTTAATTTTATTTTTCTATTTTCTTTATCAACATGCAAAACTTTAACTGTAATTTTTTCCCCTTCGTTAAATAAACTTTCTACATCATCTACAAAATTCCAAGACAATTCTGAAACATGCGCAAACCCTGTTAATCCATCATTTAATTTAACTATTATACCATTAGGTAATATTTTTTCAACAATACCTTCTACTATATCTCCATATTTTAATTTATTTTCAATATCTTCCCAAGGATCCCCCATAACTTGTTTATAACTTAAAGATATTTTTTTATTATCTTTATCGATGGATAATACTTTAACTTTTACTACATCTCCAACTTTGACCACATCTTCTATTTTACCTTTACCCGACCAGAATATTTCTGATTCATGAACTAATCCTTCTATACCCTCATCTAATCTAATTGCAAAACCAAATGGGAATATTTCTACAACTTCTCCTTTAACAATAGAATCTATTGGGAACTTTCTTTCAACTTCGTCCCATGGATCATTTTTTAACCTTTTTACTGAAATAGATACTTTTTTACTATCTTTATCTAATTTTATTATTACACCCTTTAATTTATCTCCAATTTTATAATATTTCATATGATCAAAATTTTTGTCCCAAGATAATTCACTCTTTGGAGCCAATGCTGTAATATATTGATTTAAATTAACAAACAAGCCAAATTCTTTTATATCGGTTACAACACCTTCTATTATCATATTTAAATGATGATTATTAAAGAATTCTTCTGTATATTTTTCTATTATACCTCTCCTAGATACAACAATATTTGTTTTATTTCTTCTCTTTTCATTTTTTAATACAAGAAAATCCATTTCTTCCTTTGGAAAATCTGAATTTCTATTTATCATTGCTAAAGAACCTGGTAAAAATCCTTCTATTACATTCTCTAATATTACCTTATATCCTTTATTAACCTTTTCTTTTATCTTTCCTTTAACAATTTTACCTTCCGTTATTTCTCCAATAATTTCATCTTTTTTTGCTGCTTTTTCAGATCCAAATGCTTGACCTTCTGATTCATTAATTTTTAATAATTTAACTGTAATTTCATCACCCAATTTATAATCATTAACATTTTTTAATAAATAATCTTTTCCCACATAAACATCAAAAGGTTTACCTTCAGCAGAAACAAAAACTCCATCGGAACCTTGAGTAATAATTTTTCCTTTTATAATATCCCCCTTTTTTATTTGAAATTCCGTTTCTTCGTTTAAAAGTTTTTCAAATTCGTTTTTATCTCCAACCATCAAAAACCCCTCCTTAAATATTCAATAACTTCTTCAACAGATTTATTTGGTGTTGATGTACCTGTTAAGATACCAATTTTATTATAACCTGAAATATCCATGCCCTTCAATTCATCTACCGAGTCAATATGAACAGCATTATCATTGTATTTTTTTGCTATTTCATATAATTTTCTAGTATTCGAACTGTGTTTTCCTCCTATTATTATAACAAATTCTGCCCAAATTGCAATATCTTTAGATTCATTTTCTCTTATTTTCGTTTCATAACAGATTGTATCCTTTATAACAACTTCATTAAAATCAGATAACCTAACTATCTCTGCAGAAAATTCTCTAAATTTATTGTAATCCATTGTTGTTTGGCTAATAATACATATTTTACTATGATTATATCCCTTTGGTTCTTTAATAATTTCTAGTTTTTTTTCATCAATATTACCTTTTAATCCTATCATCTCGGCATGCTCTTTTTTCCCATATGCAATTATATAATACCCATTTTTTTGTATATTATATGCATAATTAAAAACTTTTTCAACTATAGGACAAGTTAAATCAATTACCTTACTAAAATTATCTCTTAAATATTCTTTATCTTTTAATGGAATACCATGCGCTCTTATTATGCATATAGAATCTTTCGAATCCATGGGTAATTTATCTAATTCATAGAAAAAACAAATATTGTTTTCTATAAGCTCTTTTTTTACCTTGTTATTATGAACAAGATCACCATATATATATACCTTTTTATTTTCTTTTGATAATGTTAAAGCTTCTTTATAGGCTCTTTCTACACCATAACAAAAACCTATTTTTTTTGCCAAACGTATTTCCATATTTTCACTCCAAATTTATTTTTCTAATAATTATATTTTTTATTTCATTTACTACTGTTTCAATATCTTTGCCTGTTGTATCTACTATAATTGAATCAGACGCAGGTTTTAATGGAGCTATTTCTCTTGTAGAATCAGCTTCATCTCTCTTTTTAATATCTTCATATATACTTTTATACTCTACATTTTCTCCTTTTTCTAATAATTCTTTATACCTTCTTTTAGCCCTTTCTTCTATCGACGCTGTTAAAAATATCTTCACTTCAGCATTTGGTAAAACTACTGTTCCTATATCCCTACCATCTATTACAACACCGTGATTTTTAGATATATTCCTCAAAATTTCATTTACTTTTTCCCTAACTAGTGGTCTTTTTGCTACTATAGAAGCAGCCTTTCCTATTTCAGATGTTCTAATTTGAAAATCTAACTTTTCATCAAAAAGATAATAATCTCCATTTATTATTTTTATGTCAAATTCTTTTAATGCACTATATATATCTTCATCATTGTTAAGATCAATACCTTTTTTCTTTAAAAAATATCCAAAAGCTCTATATAAAGCTCCACTATCCAAATAATATAATTTAAATATTCTTGCTATTTCCTTTGCTATTGTGCTTTTTCCAGAACCCGCAGGACCATCAATTGCTACATTAAACATTTTATTCCTCCTTAAAGATCTAATTTAATCTTTAATTCTTTTAATTGTCTTTCTGACACCGCAGAAGGCGCTTCGGTCATAGGATCAGAACCACTTGCTGTTTTAGGAAAAGCTATTACTTCTTTTATTGATTCTTCACCAACCATAATAGCTATTAGCCTATCAAAACCTAATGCAGCTCCACCATGTGGAGGTGGTCCATATTTAAAAGCTTCTATTAAAAATCCAAATTTTTCATTAATTTCTTTTTCGCTTAATCCTATTAATTCAAAAATTTTATTTTGTAAATCCTTTCTATGAACCCTTATACTTCCACTGGCCATTTCATATCCATTAATTACCAAATCATAACATTGAGCTCTAATTTTTAAAGGATCTGTATCTGCGTATTTTTCAAACTCTTCTAATTTTGGCATTGTAAAAGGATGATGTTCTGCAACTAATCTTTTTTCTTCTTCATCCCATGCAAACATTGGAAAATCAACTACCCACAATACATCAAACCCTTCTTTTTTATCCATTTCTTCTTTTATTAATTTATTTCTAATATGACCTAATATTTTATTAATTTCTAATCTTTTTCCTACTAAAATAAATGCTATATCATTGTTTTTTATTATTTCTTTTTCAAATAATTCTTTTAATTCATCTTCAGCTAATTTCTTTATAGACGATTTTACTTCACCATTTTCATTTCTCACCCAAATCATACCGTTTGCACCAACAGATTTTGCAAATTCTGTATATTCATCTATTCTTTTTCTAGAAAATTTATTCCCTTTGTTTTCTAATACGATACCTCTAACACTTTCACCTTTTTCAATAGAAGATTTAATAAATTCTGCTTTCGTATTTTTAAAATATTCAGTAAAATCTTGAATTTCTAATCCATATCTTGTATCCGGTTTATCTGATCCATATTTATCCATAACTTCATCATATGTATATCTTCTCAATGGCAATTCCAACTCATAATTTAGCAATTCTTTAAATAATTTCCCTAATAATCCTTCTGAAAAAGTTAATATATCATTCATATCAACAAATGACATTTCAAAATCTATTTGAGAAAATTCTGGTTGTCTATCTGCTCTAAAATCTTCATCTCTAAAACATCTAGCTATTTGAAAATATCTATCAAAACCAGATACCATTAATAATTGTTTAAATAACTGAGGCGATTGAGGTAATGCATAAAAAGAACCAGGTTTTAACCTTGAAGGCACTAAGAAATCTCTTGCTCCCTCTGGAGTACTTTTTGTTAAGTATGGTGTTTCTATTTCAACAAAATCATTTTCAGAAAAATATTGTCTAACTATTTGCAATGCTTTATGCCTCATTAATATATTTCTTTGCATTCTTTCTTTTCTTAAATCTAAATATCTATATTTTAATCTCAAATTTTCTGAAATTTCTTCTTCCTTATTAACATATATAGGTGGCGTCTCAGATTCTGATAATATTTCAAGATCTTCAACTAAAACTTCTATTTCACCGGTTTTCATATTTTTATTTACTGCATCTTCAGGTCTATTTCTTACCTTTCCTTTAATAGCAATAACATATTCATTACCTATTTCATTAGCTAAATCATATATATTTTTATTTTCAGGATCTATTACAAATTGAATTTTCCCATATCTATCTCTTAATAATCCAAATTTAATACCTCCTAAATCCCTTATTCTTTCAACCCAACCATTGAGAATAACAACATCATTTACATTTTTACTATTTAATTCTCCACATTTATGTGTTCTTTTTAAACGCATAATACACCTCCGCTAATTTCATTTTTATATTTTAAAGGATTATGATATAATACTGTAGAAAGTTATATTAGATTACTTAATTTATTTTAAATAAAGTATATCATAAAAATGTGTCTAAAAATACCATTTTATTTTACCATTTTTTTTGATTTTTGTGGTAAAATAGTATTTGATAATTACAATTATAATAAATAAATTTTTTTGGAGGTGTTAGGATGAAAAAACTTTTACTCATTTTAACAGTATTAGCTTTAGCTGTATTTTCCTTTGCAGCGACAACTTATAAGGATGTACCTGTAAATCATTGGGCATTTGATTCTATTGAAAGATTATCATCCTTAGGTATTATAGAAGGATTCCCAGATGGTACATATCAAGGATTATCCCAAGTAAACAGATACCAACTTACAGTAGCTTTAGATAGAGCATTAAAATATGTTGAACAACAATTATTTGCTACATTAGCTGAAAAAGTTGTTTCTATTGATAAGCAATTACAAGAATTATCTAAAAAATCTTCTGGATTAACTAAAGCTGAAGTTGAAAATATTATAAAAGATTCTATGTCAAATTTTGATGCTGGCGATTTAAACAATAGAATAAAAGAATTAGAAAACTCAATCAACGAATTAAAAACAGCTTATGAAGTTATTAGTTTCTTAAGTACAAAAGTTGATTCATTATCAAACTTAGAAACAAGAATTGCTAATTTAGAAAATAATCTATCTACTTTAAAAGAACTCTCAACAGAATTATCTTCATTAAAATCCGAAGTTGCTACAAATAAAGCAGCTTTAGAATCAATAGGTGTTTTAGCTAATAAAGTTGCATCTTTAGAGACAAAAATTAATTCAATTAATTTTGATTCTCAACTTGCATCTTTAGAAAGTAAAAAAGCTGATAAAACTGATTTAGAAGCTTATGCAAAAATTTCTGATTTAAATACTTTATCAGGAAAATTAAGCAATTTAGAGAATTTGACTTTATCTAATTCTGACAAAATAAAATTATTAGAATCAAATTTAAATAACTTTGTTACAAAATCTGATCTTCAAGAATTTGTAACTTTCGGATCTTTAAATAATGAATTAAAAAATTATGCTTTAAAATCTGATTTATCAGGTTTAGTAAAAGATTCTCAATTAAATGATTATGTTACAAAAAGTGATTTAGAAGCTCAATTAGCTAATTATGCAACTTCAGATTCAATTGTTGATTCTGCTAGAGTTAATAAAATTGAAAAAACTGCAAATCAAGCAAATATCTTGAGTTGGTTAGGTGTTTTATTAGGAATAGCAGGAATAACTATATACTTTATAAATCCTTCAAACTATTAATCTCAATCCCCTATATATAGGGGATTTTTTAATATGGTATAATATTCATGGAATTAAAGTAATTGGAGGTGAAGTATGAAAAATAATAATTGGAAAAAACTTTTTGAAGATTATAAAAATAATGAGGAAATAAAAGATGATTTAAACAAATTTAGAGCAGGATATTATAGAAGAAACGATGATTGTGCAGAATGTTTACAATGCATAGGAACAATCGCTGTAGTTGATACTTGTTGTGAATGTGCGGGAGGGGATCTTTGTTCTTGTATTTAAACAAGCTTTATTTAACTGGAATATTTTTATCTATATCTTTTATATTATATATTATTTCAAAATTTTATCATATTGCACCGAATATAATACCTTTATTATTACCAATATTTATCCCACTGTTGAATAATTTATACTATTCTATAATATTTACAGTGGGATTTTTCTTTTTAAACTTACTTGTTGGATTACATATACAAACTTTATCTTTAATTATATTATTTTTTATTCCTTTAATTTTCTTTTATTATTCTAAAAAATGGATATATTATGTTTTAGCTTATATTATTTCTCTTACTACATTTTTAATTTTTTTTAATTTTCTAATACCTCATTTTTTATTAAACAATAAAATATTGTATATTTTTTCTATTTTAGCTTATTTGATAGGAATAAATATTTATTGTATAGGAATAATTGAGTTATCTATAAGAATCAAAAATTATTTAAAAGATTATTGGGGGAAATAATATGAAAAAATTATTTATTATTATAATATTACTTCTTACTATAATATTATATTCGGATCTACCAGATATAGATATAAATTTTGATTCAAATTTGTTTTCTGATGATTTTAATGAATATTTCGAAGATATGAATAAAGAATGGAATGAACACTTAAAATATATAGATAAACAATGGGAAAAATTATATGAAGAAAGTCAAAAGGAATGGGATAAATATTACGAAGAATATACCAAAAAAGAAGTAGAATTTATAAAAAACTTTAAAGCAATTTGGGGAGAAGATTTTGAATATGTACCAGATAAATGGTACGATTTTTCCAATGATTTAAAATCTTTTAGTATTGTCACTTTTAAAGGTGACATTGAAAATAAATATGGATATATAGAAGTTAAAGTTATAGTTGATAAAAATGAATCTAAAAAAAATATTGAAAAAAAAATTAAAGATCAAGCAGAAAAAACAATTTTTAAAAAGGATGAATATACAAATAAACCTATTTTAGATAATTTGGTGAAAAAAAATGATTTAGAAACTGTCAAAATAAAAAAGGAAAAAGAGTTTGAGAATAAGGTTATATATACTACGAAAATACCTATAAAAAATAATCCATTTCTAGAAAGAGCAAAACAATATATACCAATTATTGATAATATAAAAAATAAGTACGGAATTCCAAGGTCATTTATTTTATCTATAATACAAAAAGAATCTTCTTTTTTACCAAATGTAAGATCTAAAAGCGGAGCATTAGGTTTAATGCAATTAATACCGCGATACGCAGCAACTGAAGCATATATATATTTATATAATAAAAAACCTAATCCAAGATCTTTAGTTAATGAACTATATAACCCAGAAAAAAATATATTGTATGGTGCTACTTATATATATTTATTACATAATAAATACTTTGAATTTGAAAAAGATTATTCAAAGAGAAAATATTTAGTTATTGCTGGATACAACATGGGTCCAATTGCAATTTCAAAAATGGTTAGAGGACTTAATCTTGAAAACTTTGATTTATCTTCATTATACCATTATCTAATAAATAACACCAGGAAAGAAACATCAAATTACTTAAATAAAGTTTTAATATACGAGAAAGAATGGAATAAAGTTTACCCTTAAGATTTAAAACATTTTAAGGCTATAAAAAATTAATACAATTATACTAAAAATTATAAAAATTTTTTTGGTAAGATAAAAAACTACGATGTAATACACTCTCAGAAAGTGGCACAATTAAAAATGAAATAAAGAACTTATACAACATAGTTCCAGTACTCTGAGTATATTATTTAATTTGATTGGAATTTATACTTTTTTTATGATTGTATTTTTTAATGCTTTTTATATATCCACAAAAAAACACCCCCTACTTTTATTTTATCACTTTCGGGGGTGTTTTTTTTATTATTTTATTTTTTGGGTTCAGATCAATGGTCCAGAGTTTTTTTAATTATTTTGTGAATCTTCTGGATTCGTATTTGTTTCTTCATTTGTTGATTGTTGAGCTTGTTGATAGATAAATTGTCCTAATTTCATTGATTCGTTCTTTAAGTCTTCCATAACTATTTTTAATTTAGATATATCATTATTATTTATAGCATCTCTCACATCACTTATTAATGATTCTAACCTTGTTTTTTGATCTTCTGGTATTTTATCCTTATTTTCATTAATTAATTTTTCCACTTGATATGATAAGTCATCTGCTTGATTTTTAAGTTCAATTTCTTCTCTTTTTCTCTTATCTTGCTCTTCATATTCTTGAGCCTCTCTAATCATTCTTTCAATATCTTCTGAAGATAATTTATTCCTTCCAGTTACAACCATTGATTGTTGTTTTCCAGTTCCTAAATCTTTAGCAGAAACATTAACAATACCATTAGCGTCTATATCAAATGATACTTCAATTTGAGGAACTCCTCTAGGTGCTGGTGGAAGTCCTGTTAATTTGAAACTTCCTAAGAAGAAATTATCTCTAGCAATTGGTCTTTCACCTTGGAATACTCCAATTTCAACCTCAGTTTGAAAATCTGCTGCTGTTGTAAACACTTTACTTTTTCTGATAGGAATTTTACTATTCTTTGGAATAATAACTTCCATTAATCCACCTTTAACTTCAACCCCTAATGATAATGGAGTAACATCAACTAAAACTAAATCTTGTTCAGTGTTACCTGTCATAATAGCTGCTTGAACTGCAGCTCCAACAGCAACTGCTTCATCAGGGTTTACTCCTTTACTTGGTTCTTTATGGAATATTGATTTTACTAATTCTTGAACTGCTGGAATTCTTGTTGATCCTCCAACTAATAATACATCATCAATTTCATCAGCTGATAACCCTGCATCTTTTAATGCTGTTTCAATTGGTTTCCTTGTAGATTCTACTAAATCTCTTACTAATTCTTCAAATTTCTTTCTTGTTAATGTTTTTTGCAAATGTACTGGTTGGCCATTAACAACTGTAATAAATGGCAAATTAATTTCAGTTTCTAATTTTGTAGATAATTCAATTTTTGCCGTTTCAGCAGCTTCTTTTAATCTTTGCATTGCTTGTCTATCAGAAGAAATATCTGCACCATTTTCTTTCTTGAATTCTTCTACTAACCAATCTATAATTTTTTGGTCAAAATCATCTCCACCTAAATGGTTGTTTCCTGATGTTGATACAACTTCAATAACACCTTCACCAACATCAAGAATTGAAACATCAAATGTACCCCCACCTAAATCATATACCACTATTTTTTTATCTTCATGAACTTTATTTAATCCAAAAGCAATAGATGCTGCTGTTGGCTCGTTAATAATTCTTAAAACTTCTAATCCTGCAATTTCACCAGCTTCTTTTGTCGCTTGTCTTTGTGCATCATTAAAATATGCAGGAACAGTTATAACTGCTTTTTTTATTTTTCCACCCAAATATGCTTCTGCATCTCTAACTAATTTTTGTAAAACAAAAGCACTAATTTGTTGTGGAGTAAAACTTTTGTTATCCACATTTACTTTATAATCTGATCCCATTTTTCTTTTAATTGATCTAATAGTTCTTTCAGGATGCAATACAACCTGTCTTTTTGCTGGTTCTCCTACAATAACTGTTCCATCTTTTGAAAAATGTACAATTGAAGGTGTTGTTCTTTTACCTTCAGCATTAGGAATTACTTCAACGTTTCCATCAGGTTTCATCCATGCTATAGCTGAGTTTGTTGTACCAAGGTCAATACCAACTACATATTCTTTTTCAGCCATTTTATCTACCTCCTTATTCTTCTTTTCGATTTCCATATATATTATACTGCAAAAATCAAAAAAATGTTCAATCGAAATATAAATTTAACAATTTTATACAATATTTATTATTAAATAATTATATTAAATATAAATGTATTTTTTACTAAATTGTATAGCATTCTTAATTATAGATTGCTATATAAATTTATTTTTTATTATTAACAATATAATTTATACTTTTTTTAACAATATCTATGTTATAATAAGTTATATAGAATTTTTGAAAGGGAGTGAAAAAATGAAATTAATTGAAAAAATATTAGAGGATATATTCAAAGAAACTGTAAAAAAAATATACCCAGATACAGAATTAAAGGATCCTATAATCCAAAGAACATCAAATGAAAATTTTGGTGATTTTCAAACTAATTTTGCTATGATAAATTCAAAAATATTAAAGAAAGCTCCTAGGTCAATAGCCCAAGAAATAATAGATAATATACCTGAAAATAATATAATTGAAAAAATAGAAATTGCTGGGCCAGGATTTATTAATATTTACATAAAAAATGAATTTTTGGTTGATTATCTACCAAAAATTGAAAAAGAAGATCCAGATTTTTCATTTATTAAAGACAAAGGAACTGTTGTTATTGATTATTCTTCTCCAAATATCGCAAAACCAATGCATATAGGTCATTTAAGAAGTACGGTTATTGGTGATTCTATAAAAAGAATATATAGATATTTAGGATATGAAGTAATAGGAGATAATCATTTAGGTGATTGGGGAACTCAATTTGGAAAACTAATAGTCGCTTATAGATTGTGGTTAGATAAAGAAAATTATGAAAAAGATCCTATAGGCGAAATGGAAAGAATTTATGTAAAATTCGAACAAGAATCTGAAAAAAATCCGGATTTATTAGAAGAAGCACGACAAGAATTAAAAAAATTGCAAGATGGAGATCCAGAAAATAGAAAGTTATGGCAAGAATTTATTGATCTTTCTTTAAAAGAATATAATAAAATTTATAAAAGAATGGATATAGAATTTGAAACATATTATGGCGAATCACATTATCATGATATTATGCCAGATATTGTTAAATTATTATTAGATAAAGGAATAGCTACATATAGCGAAGGCGCTGTTGTTGTATTTTTTGAAGAAGAAGAAAATTTACCACCAGCTATTATACAAAAGAAAGATGGCGCATTTCTATATGCAACATCTGATCTAGCTTGTATTAAATTCAGAAGAGAAACATATAATCCAAATAGAATATTATATGTAACCGATGAAAGACAACAAACTCATTTTAAACAAGTATTTAATATTGCAAGAAAAATCGGCTGGGACGGAAATTATCAACATATTTGGTTTGGATTAATGAGATTTGCTGATGGTGTATTTTCAACAAGAAAAGGAAATGTTATTAAATTAGAAGAGTTATTAAATAAAGCCGTTGAAAAAGCTAAAGAAATAATTGAAGAAAAAAATCCTAATTTATCAGAGGAAGAAAAAAATCATATTGCAGAAATTATAGGTATCGGAGCCGTAAAATATTCAGATTTGAGTCAAAATAGAATTAGTCATATAATTTTTGATTGGGATAAAATGTTAGCATTTGACGGAAATACCGCGCCATATTTATTATATACATATGCTAGAATTCAATCTTTAAAAAGAAAAGCCAAAGAGACCGGATATTCTTTAGAAAATATAAAATTAAATTTAATTGAACCATTAGAAAGAAAACTAGGACTATTATTAACACAACTACCAATAGTAGTTATGAGAGCGGCTGATGACTATAAACCAAATTTAATTGCTGATTATTTATTTGAATTAGCACAGACATATAATTCATTCTATAATAGTTTACCTGTATTAAAAGAAGAGGAATCTATTTTAAAATCAAGATTATTATTATCTCATTTAGCTGGTGAAGTTCTAAGAAAAGGTTTAAACTTGTTAGGAATAAATGTAGTAGACAAAATGTGAGGTGTGATGATGATTTACCCTATAGCTTTTTCGTTATTACTATCTGGATTAGCAGCATTTTATTTAAAAGCGAATTTATTATATATGATCTTAGTAGTAATTTTTGGATTAATCACAGCATTATTTTCCTTTTTATCAAAAAAATATGATAAATTAACTATTGTTTATTTGTTTATAGGTACATTATTATCTATTTTTGGAATTATTAAAAGTTTTAATATAGACATATTTATTATTTTAGTATTAGCATCTACTATTTTTTCATCTTTATATAGTTATAAAAATAAGAGATTATTTATTACTTTAGCTTGGATTATTAATGCTTTAGCTATTGGCTCATATATATATGTAAATATCTCTACTTCTTCTGCAATCATTATTGCTATATTGATTTTTGCATCTGGATTAAGAGATATATTCCCTAAAAAGGATGATGCTATTGAAAAGGATAATTTTTAGATTATTTAAATCAAATAGGTATTCATATGTTGCATTAATATCTGCAATAGAAAAAGAAGATATTCAAATAGAAATAATATTAGAAAAAAATTTTGAAAAAATATTAGAATATAATCCTAAAGATACATTAATTGCCTATTCATTCATGAGTTTTGATATATTTGATGTTGAAAAAGAAATTCCAATTTTAAAAGAAAAAGGTTTTAAAATAGTAGCAGGCGGGCCCCACCCAAGCGCAATGCCTGAAAACACATTAAATATAGGTTTTGATTATATATTTGTAGGTGAAGGGGAAAAAAACTTCACCGATTTTTTAAAAAATATATTAAATAATATTGAAATAAAAAACAAAATAATTTTTTCTACAGATATTGTAGATCTAAATAAATATCCTCCTTTTGCAATAAAAAATCAACATTTTATGCCTATAGAAATTACTAGAGGTTGTCCATTCCTCTGTGGATACTGTCAAACGCCTAATTTATTTGGAAGAAAAGTTAGACATAGAGATGTTGAAATTATACTAGAGTACGCTAAAAAAGGTATTAAATTTAATAGAAAAATTGCCAGGTTTATAACCCCAAACGCCTTTGGATATGGTTCAAAAAATGGTGTGATACCAAATGTAGAAAAAATAGAAGAATTACTTTTTAATTTAAAGAAAATAGGTATGGAGGAAATTTATTTAGGATCTTTTCCATCTGATGTAAGACCAGAATCTGTTACTCCTGAAGTTTTAAAAATTATAAAAAAATATGTAGATAATAATATGATAATTATAGGAGCTCAAAGCGGTAGTGAAAGAATTTTAAATAAAATTAAAAGAGGTCATAATTTAGAAATTGTGGAAAGAGCTTTAGCTTTATTAAACGACTACGGATTTATACCTTATGTTGATTTTATATTCGGATTCCCATTTGAAACTGATGAAGATATTAAAAAAACTTTTGATTTTATGGATAAAATAACAGAAAAATATAATGCAGTTATTCACTCACATACATTTATGCCATTACCTGGAACTCCTTTGTTTAATACTGGACCAGGGAAACTAAATAAAAAATATTATAAAAAATTAGGAGATTTATCTAGAGATGAAAAATTAGGCGGTTATTGGCATAAACAAGAACAATTATCACTAAAACTATATAATCATTTTTTTGGAGGCGAATAAATATGAAAAAGATTGTAGTATTATTAATTATTTTATTTCCATTATTAATGTTTTCAAATGTAATCATCCAAAAAGCTGTTGATTTAAACAATGATTCCCTTAATGAGAAAGTTATATTAGAAGGTGATTATATTAGTTCTATTTTTATTGATAATCTTAAATTAACTATTGTAGGAAAAGAGTCAACTACAATAGAACTAGGATTTGGAGCTTATGAACCTTCAATTGATTTTTATGATTTTGATGGAGATAAAGAATTAGATATTTTTGTAAAAGGATATTCTGGAGGTAGTGGAAATTATAATTATTATTATATATATTCATATGAAAATGGAGAATTACTAAATCCTGATTTTATTTTTTTAAAATTAGAAACGTCGTTTATGGATGGATTTAAAGCATTAATAAAATACGAAGATGCTTATACATATATAGATTTATCAGATAGAAAAGAAGAATATATAAATATGAATGCTTATAATAAATACGAGAAGTTTATTGGTGAATATAATGAACTTTTCATAGGAGGAGTAAATGAATTATACCCATATGACTTTGGAAATGATGGAGTATATGAACTATCTGGAAAAATAAAAATTTCAGGGTTATACCATGCTGATACTATAGGTTATGCTAATTTTATTTATTCAATAAAAGAAAAAAGAATTAGATGGCTTGAAATTTCCAAAATAATTTATGTAAAATAATTATTTAAAAAATATATATATATATTTAATAATTGTATCAAAAAATTTTCTTGATTAAATTCAAAATATATGTTATAATAAGTCTTGTCGTTCCGGCGTAGCTCAACGGTAGAGCGGGTGGCTGTTAACCACTAGGCTGGGGGTTCGAATCCCTCCGCCGGAGCCATTAAGTTCAGCGAAAGCTGAACTTTTAATTAAAAAAACGTTTTGTGAAAAAAATATTTTTTTCTTAAATTTTTTATAGAAAATATGAAAGTTTTCTTTTAAGTAATATTTATTTTTGGGAGGGATAATATGGAATTAGGATTGGGGATTCTATTATTTTCATTTGTAGTAATTGTGAGTTTTTTAACAAGCGGTTGTGCATTATGTAGTTTAAAAAATATAAAAAAATAGAGACCATTTCCATCCTTCTGCCCCTTCGGGGGCTTTTTTATATATATGATATCAATTTTACATATTTGAAATATATAAATATTGACAATATCTAAAAAAAATAGTATAATAAATTTAGATAATGTCAAAGGAGATATGATTATGAAAAAATATGAGGAAATTCTTAAAAGTTATGGGATTAGACCAACATTTCAAAGATTAACTATTTTAAAGTTAATATCCGAAAGAAAAGAACATCCTTCAGCAGATGAAATATATGAACTATTAAAAGATCATACTCCTGCAATTTCAAGAGCAACAGTTTTTAACACTGTAAATTTATTAAGTGAAAAAGGTGTAATTGAAGAAATCGTTACCCCCCGTGCAATTAGATACGATTATTTTTATAATGAGCATAATCATTTTTACTGTGAAAAATGCGGAAAAGTTTTTGATATCGAAGAAAAACTTCCAGATGTTCCTAAAATAGAACAGATTGAAGGCCATAAAATAACGAAAATACAATATTTACTTACAGGTATATGTAAAGATTGTCTAAATAAATAAGGAGGGAAAACTATGAAAAAATATGTATGTACAGTATGTGGTTATATTTATGATCCAGAAGAAGGAGATCCAACAGCAGGTATCCCAGCAGGAACAACTTTTGAGAATTTACCAGAAGATTGGGTATGTCCAATGTGTGGTGTTGGAAAAGATATGTTTGAAGTACAAGAATAATTTCAGCCCGCTTTTAAAGCGGGTTTTTTATTATTTATTTTTATTCATTATATATTTTACATATAATATTTATTTTTTTGTTTTAAAACAAAAAAATAAGTTTGATATAATTGATATAATATTATAAAAATATATGAGGTGGAGAAATGGATTACATATTTGTAAAAGGCGCTAGAGAACACAATTTAAAAAATATTGATGTTAAAATACCTAAAAATAAACTTGTCGTCATTTCAGGGCTTTCTGGCTCCGGAAAATCCACTTTAGCCATGGATACAATTTATGCTGAAGGACAAAGGAGATACTTGGAATCTGTTTCTTCATATGCAAGAATGTTTTTAGGAGAATTAAAAAAGCCTGATGTTGAATATATTGAGGGATTATCTCCAGCAATAGCTATTGAACAAAAATCCGTTTCTCATAATCCTAGATCTACTGTAGGTACAGTTACTGAAATATATGATTATATGAGAGTTTTATTTGCTAGAATCGGGAAGCCGTTTTGCCCTAATTGTGATATACCTGTAGAAAAATCTTCTGTAGATGAAATAATGGAAAAAATTTATACTCAATTTGAAGAAAATTCAAGAATTTATATTTTTGCTCCAGTTGCTAAAGAAAAAAAAGGTGAATTTAAAAAAGAAATAGAACAAATGAAAAAAAATGGTTATAAAAGAGTTGAAATTGATGGTGAAATATTTGACCTAGAAGATATTACCTCTTTGAAAAAGAGTTATAGACATACTATTAATCTTTTAATAGATAGATTAAAATTAAAAAAAGAAAATTTTGAAAGATTATATGAAGCAGTTGAATTATCGTTAAGAGAATCAGATGGTTTTGTTGAAATTAGAGAAATAGATACTAATGAAAAAACAATTAAATCAATTATATATAGTGAGAAATTAGTTTGTCCAAAATGTGGATTTAGTTTCCCTGAAATTACTCCAAAATTATTTTCTTTTAATAGTCCATATGGTGCATGCGAAGAATGTCATGGTCTTGGATTCAAATATGAATTTGAACCCACATATATACTTGATCCAGATAAAAATATTTACGAAGGTGCTTCTAAATCTGGAAAAGATACTTATATGGTAAAAAATTTAGAGAAGGTTATATTACATTATAATGATGATCCAAATAAGAAAATAAAAGATCTAAAACCAGAAACTCAAAATGCATTATTATATGGTTCAAAAGATAAAATAACCTTTGAATACATTACCCCTAATGGTACATATACTTTTAAAAAACAATTTGAAGGTTTATACAATATGTATGAGCGAAGGTATAATACCGCAGAATCTGATGAGGTTAAATTACGTTATCAAAATGAATTTATGACTATGAAAACCTGTCAAAGTTGTGGTGGAAAAAGATTAAAAATCGAACCTTTAAGTGTGAAAATAAACGGATATAACATTCAAGAAATATCTGATATGCCTATAGAACAATCAAAAAAATTTTTTGAAAGCATTCAGTTATCAGATTTCGAAACCCAAATTGTTGGCGAATTATTAAACGAAATTAAAAAAAGATTGGGGTTTTTAGTTGATGTTGGTCTAGGATATATTTCTCTTTCGAGAACTGCAAACACATTATCAGGAGGCGAATCTCAAAGAGTACGTTTAGCTACACAAATAGGTTCTGGTTTAACTGGTGTTACATATGTTTTAGATGAACCTACTATAGGGCTACATCCTAGAGATAATGATAGATTAATAAAAACTTTAAAAAAATTAAAAGATTTAGGAAATACAGTTTTAATAGTTGAACACGATGAAGAAGTTATTAAGTCTTCAGATTATATTGTAGATTTAGGACCTGGTGCTGGTGTTAATGGTGGTAATGTTATATATAGTGGTTGGATAAAGAACTTACTAAAAAATCCTAAGAGTTCTTTAACTGGTCAATATATTACAGGTCAGAAAAAAATAGAAATTATTAAATATAAAACTCAAAGAAAAGAAATTAATAATTCAATAAAATTATTCGGTGCTTCTCATAATAATTTAAAAAATATTGATGTTGAAATCCCATTAGGTAAATTTATTGTCGTCACTGGTGTATCTGGGTCCGGAAAATCTTCCTTAATTATGGATACATTATATCCTGCGATGATAAAAAAATTAAGAGGTGCTAAGGTAAAGCCAGGATATTATAAAAAAATAGAAGGTTTAGAAAATGTAGATAACGTGATAGCTATAGATCAATCTCCTATAGGAAGAACTCCTAGAAGTAACCCTGCTACATATACTGGAGTCTTTGATTTAATTAGAGATTTATTTGCTGCAACCAAAGATGCAAGAATGAAAGGATACAACAAGGGAAGATTTAGTTTTAATGTTAAAGGCGGAAGATGTGAAGCTTGTAATGGAAATGGATATTTAAAAATAGAAATGCAATTTTTACCAGATGTATATGTTACTTGTGATGTTTGTAAAGGTCAAAGATATAATAAAGAAACATTAAGTGTTAAATATAAAGGAAAATCTATAGCTGATGTATTGAATATGTCTGTGGAAGAGGCTTTAGAATTTTTTGAAAATATTCCAAGAATAAAAAATATTCTTAAATTATTAAATGATGTTGGTGTTGGATATATAAAATTAGGGCAACCAGCTACCACCTTATCTGGTGGTGAAGCTCAAAGAATTAAATTAACATCTGAATTGAGAAAAAAAGCCACTGGAAAGACTGTATATTTTCTAGATGAGCCAACTACAGGATTGCATTTTGAAGATGTTAAAAAATTAATTGAGGTATTACATAAACTTGTTGAAAAAGGAAATACAGTAATCATTATTGAACATAATTTAGATGTAATAAAAAATGCTGATCATATAATAGATTTAGGACCTGAAGGAGGAGAAAACGGAGGTTTTATAATTGCACAAGGCACAGTAGAGGATATTATTAATGCAAATACTTATACAGGTCAATATTTGAAAAATGTATTAAAAAAATAATTGCCCCAATCGGGGCAATACTATTATTCTTGTACTTCAAACATATCTTTTCCAACTCCGCACATTGGACATACCCAATCTTCAGGTAAATCTTCAAAACTTGTGCCTGCTGGAATACCTGATGTAGGATCCCCTTCTGCTGGATCATAAATATACCCACATACTGTACATACATATTTTTTCATAAAATCTCCCCCTTTTTAAAATCTATAATAATTATACTATTTCTTTTTATCATTGTCAATTATATGGTATAATATATTTGATAATATAAAAATTGGAGGGATAATATGTTTGATGAAATAAAAGATACACCTGTTATTATTTTAAATGGTTTTGATAGTGAGCAAATAAATAAATTAATGAAAGCTGTAAAAAGTATCGATGGCTTACCACGAATTATTTTTGCTACTACTACTAAAACAAATGTAGAATGGAAAATAGGTGATTTAATAAAAGAATTAAAACAAGAAGATGCGGAGGTTAAAAAAGCTTTAAGAGAAGCTTTACAAAAAAAAGAGTGATTATATGAATAATTTTTTCTATTATGAAAATCCTAGTAAGGATGTAATTTTAAAAACAGAAAAGGGTTACCCAAAATTAGGAGCTACAGTTGACACCGAAGGAGTCAACTTTGCTCTTTTTACAAAAAATGGAAAAAAAGTTTGGCTTGAATTATATGAAAATTTTTATGATGATACCCCTTCTCATATATTTGAATTGGATCCAATAAAAAACAGAACTGGTAATATTTGGCATATATATATTCATAATATTAAACATGGGCAATTCTATGGTTGGAGAGTAGATGGAATTTATGACCCTTTAAACGGACTTAGATTTAACAAATACAAGCTTCTTTCTGATCCTTATGCTAAAGCTATATCAGGTTCATATAATTGGGACGAAGAAGCTGTATACGGTTATGACAAACACTCTGAATTATTAGACTTATCTTTTTCTAAAATAGATTCTGCAATAAGTCCTACAAAATCTATTGTAATTGATGACTCTATATATGATTGGGAAGATGATGTACATCCAAGAATACCTTTTAAAGATTTAATTATATATGAATTAAATGTTAGATTATTTACTATGAATCCAAATTCTAAAGTAAAATCAAGAGGAACTTTTGAGGGATTATTAGAAAAATTATATCATTTGAAAGAATTAGGTGTTAACGCAATTGAATTAATGCCTGTTTTTGAGTTTAACCCAGATTCTATTATACGCACTAATCCTATTACAGGAGAAAAATTAAAGGATGTTTGGGGATATAACCCTCTTGCTTTTTTTGCTGTAACAGGAAATTATTCAAATGGATTAAAAATTGGAGAACAAGTATATTTATTTAAAGATTTTGTAAAAACATTACATAAAGAAGGGTTTGAAGTCATATTAGATGTTGTATACAATCATACTGGTGAAGGAAACGAATTAGGGCCAACATTATCTCTTAGAGGTATTGATAATTCAGTTTATTATATATTAAGTGAAAACAAAAGATATTATGAAAATTATTCTGGAACAGGCAATACTTTAAATTGCAATCATACCGTTGTTAAAAATCTTATAATTGATAGTTTGAGATATTGGGTTACTGAAATGCATGTAGATGGATTTAGATTCGATTTGGCTTCAATCTTAGGAAGAGATAATAAAGGAAACTGGATAGGTGACTTGTCATTATTAAAAGATATTGCTGAAGACCCTATTATTTCAGGTTCAAAATTAATAGCAGAAGGTTGGGATGCTGCTGGTGGGTATTTTCTAGGAGCATTTCCTGAAGGATGGGCTGAGTGGAATGGGAAATTTAGAGATGCCGTTAGAAAATTTGTTAAAGGTGATGAAGGATTAGTCGGAGAAATTGCTTGTAGGATAGCTGGAAGCGAGGATTTATATGGTAACAAATCTCCTTTTGCTAGTGTTAATTTTGTTACTTCGCATGACGGTTTTACTATGTGGGACTTAGTCTCATATAATGAGAAACACAATGAAGAAAATGGGGAAAATAATAATGATGGAGCTAATGATAATTATAGTTTCAATTATGGCATAGAAGGCGAAACTGATAATGATGAAATTATCAAAATTAGAAAAAGACAAATAAAGAACTTTTTTACAATATTGATGATTTCTCAAGGAACACCTATGATATATATGGGGGACGAATTTTGTAGAACTCAATATGGCAATAATAATGCATATTGTCAAGATACCATTAAAAATTGGGTAGATTGGGATAGAAAAGAAAAATTTTCAGATATATTTATATTTGTTAAAAAATTAATAGATTTTAGAAAAAAACATCATACTTTAAGAAGAGAACATTTTTTTACAGGAAAAGATTACAGTGGTGATGGAATACCGGATATTACATGGCATGGTGTGAATTTAAATAATCCTGATTTTTCTTATCATTCTAAATCTTTAGCATTTATGATTAGCGGAATTGATTTTATAAACCAAAATGTTGTTCCAGATAATGATATTTATATTGCTATGAATTTTTATGATCAAGAATTATCTTTTGAATTACCTAAAGAAAGAAATTGGTATAGAGTTGTTGATACTTATTTTGAAAATCCAAATGATTTTTTAGAATTCCCACAAAGAGTTTATACTAGTTATAAGGTAAAACCAAAAAGTATAATTATATTAATATCAAAATGATATTAGAGGTGATATTATTAAAGTAGCTATATTGAGCACCGGAGATGAAATTATAGAAGGTAATATATATAATATTACTTCTAAAGAAATTTCTAATTTATTATATTCTTTAGGATTTGAAATAACTAAACACATTAATGTGAGAGATAATAAAGAAGATATTATCTCTTCTTTAGATTTTTTAACAAATAATAATGATATTATCATCATCACTGGAGGACTCGGTTCAACAGAAGATGATATTACTAGAGAAGCAATTTCATCATTCTTGAATAAAAAATTAGTTTTTAACGAAATTATATATAATAATATATTAAATAGATATAAAAAATACAATTTTGAAAAAAATAATATTATAAAAAAACAAGCTCACATAATTGAAGGAGCTACAATTTTAGAAAATAAAGTTGGAAGTGCTCCAGGGATGTTTTTAAATAAAAATAATAAATATTATATATTATTACCTGGCCCGCCTAATGAAGCGTTAAATATTATAGAAAATAATATTTCTATTTTTAAGCAATTTAAGTTAAACAAACCTTATATAAAAAAAATACAATTCTATAATATAACAGAATCTAGTTTAATGGAGAAATTAGAAAGCAAGTTAAAAAATATACACTATTCTACTAAAATAGAAATTCCTATTGGACCTTCTATTATTTTTAAAGATAGCTCTGATAAAGTTAATAATATAATTGAATATATAAATGAAATATTTAAAGAATATATTATCCCAAATGAACCTTTGAAATATTTATTAAATAAATTATCAAAAGAAAATTTAACTATATCCACATTTGAATCTTGTACAGGGGGACTTGTTAGTAAACTTATTACAGATATACCTGGATCATCAAAAGTATACAAGGGGAGTGTAATTGCATATTCTAATGAAATAAAAAATAAATTATTGAATGTTGATTATCATATATTAAAAAGATATGGTGCTGTTAGTAGAGAATCTGTAAATTTAATGGCTAAAAATGGAGCCTTATTATTTAATACAGATTTTTCTATAGCTATAAGCGGAATCGCCGGTCCTGAGGGAGGTACAAAAGAAAAACCTGTTGGAACAGTATTTTTTGCTTTTTTTGATAAAAATTGTGATAAAATAATAATTGAAAAGAAAATCTTTTCTGGCAATCGATATTTAATAAGAGAAAAAGCAGCATATTATTCTTTGATTCGATTTTTAAAAATTTTTAATTTATAGAATGATATATGGGAGGTATTTTTATGGAAGAAATGGATATTTATTTGAATGTTTTTATAGAAGAAGCAAATGAAAATTTGCAACGTTTAAATGAGGAATTATTGGAATTAGAAAATAACCCAGATGATTTGGAAAAAGTTAATGAAATTTTTAGAGTAATGCATACTTTCAAAGGAATGGCTGGAACAATGGGGTTTGATAAAATTGCTAAATTATCTCATAAAATGGAAAATATTTTGGATAGAATTAGAAAAGGAGAAACCCATGTTGATTCTAATTTAGTCGACTTACTTTTTAAAACATTAGATGCATTAACAGAAAGTATTGCAGATATTTCAAACGGAGGAAAAGGAGATATTTCTTCATTGGATCAATTAATATCTGTTTTAGAAAATACAAAAAAGGAACAAACAGAAATAGAAAGTAAAGAAAGTACTAAAGTTGAAGAAAAACAAGATTCTTCTGACAAATTATCTCATCTAGATGATATTACTAGAGAATCTTTAAAAAACTTATATAATGCTGCTAAAGAAAAAAATATGAATTTTTACTTAATAACAATAAAATTTGATAAAAATGTTCAATTAAAAGCTGCTAGAGCTTTTATGGTTCTTCATAAAATAAATGATCTAGGAGGCGAAGTTGTTTATACCAATCCTTCATCCCAAGAAATAGAAGATGAAAAATTTGATTTAGAATTTGATCTTGGTGTAATAATAAGTGTTACTGCTGAAAAATTAAGAGAATCTATATTAGGTATATCTGAAATAGAAAGTGTTGCCATAAATGAATTTGAGAATATAGATTTCGAAAAACCCGTAAATACCGCACCTTCTTCTAAAGAAGAAAATAAAATTGCTGGTAGCGAGAAACAAGAAAATTCAAATACTCATAAAAAAATACAACTTCAATCTGTTAGAGTTGATATTGAAAAATTAGATCAATTGATGAATTTAATGGCAGAATTAGTTATATCAAGAAGTAGAATAACAGAAACTTTAAGAAAATATGAAATAAAAGATGTTGATGAAAGTTTAGCTAATTTGAGTAGAATCACTTTGGATTTACAAAATATTGTTATGAAAATAAGAATGATACCTATCGCTTTTGTTTTTAATAGATTCCCTAGAGTAGTTAGAGATACTGCTAAAAAATTAAATAAAGAAGTTAATTTGATTATTGAAGGGGAAGATACTGAATTAGATAGAACTGTTGTTGATGAAATAGGTGATCCATTAATTCATTTAATAAGGAATTCAATTGATCATGGAATTGAACCAGTTGAAGACAGAATAAAAAAAGGAAAACCAAAAATAGGTACTATAAAATTATCAGCTTGGCATGAGGGTGACGGTGTAGTTATTAGTGTTGAAGATGACGGAAAAGGTCTAGATAGAGATATAATTGCTAATAAAGCTATTGAAAAAGGATTAGTAGATCCTTCAATGGTTTCATCAATGAGTGATGAAGAAGTCTTTTCATTTATATTCTTACCAGGATTTTCAACAAAAAAACAGGCTACCGATTTATCTGGTAGAGGAGTTGGAATGGATGTAGTAAAGACTGTCGTTGAATCTTTAAATGGTACAGTTTCAATATCTTCTAAAAAAGATATTGGTACTAAAATTATAATAAGATTACCATTAACCCTTTCTATTATACAAGTTCTTTTAGTAACTGTTGATAACTATGTTTATGCAATACCATTAGCTAACATAGACACAACTCAAAAAATAACTGATGGAGATATACAAATTGTTCAAGGAAATGAAGTATTTGTTTTAAGGGGCGAAGTAATTCCATTAATTAGACTTAGAGAATTATTCAATATGCCTAAAAATGAAAATGAAAATTCGGAGAAAGTTGTTATTGTAAAAACTGCTAATAAGAAAATAGGTGTTGTCGTTGATAGTCTTTTAGGTCAAGATGATATTGTTATTAAATCATTAGGGAAATATTTGAACAGTGTTAAAGAATTCAGTGGCGGATCCATTTTGGGTGATGGAAGAATTGCTTTAATCTTAGATGTTACATATTTAAATGAATTAGGATGAGGTGATATAATGCAAAAAGAAATTATTTCATTTGAAATCTCAAAACAAGAGTTTGGTATTGATGTTGATTTTGTTGAAATGGTTATTGAAAAAGAAGAAATAACTCCTATTCCAAATACAAAAGATTTTATTGAGGGTGTTGTAAATTTAAGAGGTAGAATCGTTCCTGTATTTAATTTAGTTAAAATTTTAAGTTTGGATTTTTCGGAAGAAATAGTATTTGATAGTATAGTTATTTTAAAAATTGATAAAGAAGAAGTAGGAATTTTAGTAAATAGGGTAAATAATGTTATTTCATTTGACGATGAACAATTAGATATTCTTCCTTCCAAGAACGGTAAATTTATTGGAATCTCAAATGGTATTTTAAAAATAAATAACAGACTTATTGTTTATTTAAATTTAGAGAAATTATTTGAAACAATAGAAATATAATTTAACAGAAATATAATTTAAATATTTGGAGGTGCTTTTAATGGCGATTAAGGTTTTAATAGTTGATGATGCTGCTTTTATGAGAATGTTATTAAAAGATATTGTTACAAAAGCTGGTATGGAAGTTGTTGGTGAGGCTGCAAATGGGCAAGAAGCTGTGATGAAATATCAAGAATTAAAACCAGATATTGTTACTATGGATATTACAATGCCTGTTATGGATGGAATTCAAGCTATAAAAGAAATTAAAAAAACTGATCCTGGAGCAAAGGTTATAGTATGTAGTGCTATGGGACAACAAGCTATGGTTATTGAAGCTATACAAGCTGGAGCTAAAGATTTTATTGTTAAACCATTCCAAGCAAATAGAGTTATAGAAGCAATACAAAAGGTATCTAGGGGGTGATTTTTACGCCCCCTACTTTATCATCAACTCAAACTTCTATTTTAACAAGCTGGACTATATGGGCATTTCTTTTATTATTTTTCTTTATCCTTTTCATTATTTTACTTCTTTTTATTCAAAGAAAATTAATTAATAAAGGAATTTTAAATACTCCTTCAGTTAGATTAGTAAAAAAATTTTATATTGATAGAAATTTAACATTAAATATAATTAAAGTGTTAGATAATTATTATCTTGTTTTAACAAATAATAATTCAATTTCTTTCTTAGATAAAATAAATTATGACGAACTTTCAGAATTATTAAAAGGAAAAAAGGAATTTTTTGATACTTTTATTGGAGTATTAAAGAGGGAGAAGAATTTAGATGAAATTCAATAAAATAATATTTCTAATTCTTATATCTTTATTTTTATTTTCATCAGTTTCTGCTCAAGAACCTGTTCCCATACCAGAAATTTCTATTAATATAGGTGGAGATATACCGAGTCCTGATACTTTAATACCAACACTAGAAATATTATTATTAATAACAATTCTATCATTAGCACCATCTTTTATTATGATGTTTACCTCTTTTATGAGAATTGTTATTGTTCTATCATTTTTAAGAACTGCATTAGGAAGTCGTCAGGCCCCTCCAAACCAAGTTTTAATAGGTATATCTTTAATTTTAACTTTTTTAATTATGTCTCCAATATTTAATGATATTTATCAAAATGCTATAATACCTTATACTGAAGAAAAAATTTCTTATACACAATTATTTGAAAATAGTTGGAATCCTATAAAAAAGTTTATGCTCGGCGAAATAATTGCTCATAAAAATCAAGATAATATTTTTATGCTAGCTTCAAGTGTAAAACGCGAAATCAATAATATAAACGATACACCTCCAGAAATTTTAATACCCGCTTTTGCATTAAGTGAGTTGGAAATTTCGTTTAAAATGGGTGTATTAATATATATACCTTTTATCATTGTTGATATGGTAGTTGCAAGTATTTTGTTATCTATGGGTATGATGATGATACCACCTGTAATGATTTCAATGCCATTTAAATTATTACTAATTATATTAGTAAATGGATGGGATTTATTAATTGGTGGATTAATTAGGAGTTTTCAAATTTCAGGAGGTCTGTAATGACTTTAGAATTATTTATAGATGTTTTTAGAGATGGAATTTCTGTATTTTTAACAATCATTACTCCTATCCTTCTAGTAAGCCTCGGAGTAGGATTGATAATAAGTATTTTTCAAACAATAACATCAATAAATGAACAAACATTAACTTTTGCTCCAAAAATTATTATTACATTTTTAATTGTTGGTATATTGTTTGGATGGATAGCTCAACAACTTATTGACTATACTTTTCAAATATTAACTACTTTTTTTGAGATGATATAGATGGATGTAATTTTGTTTTTAGAAACAAAATTCTGGGTATGGTCATTAATTTTTTTCAGAATAGCTGGTTTAACAGTTTCAGCACCTATTATTGGATCTAGATCAATTCCTAGATCCTTAAAGGTTTTTTTTTCTATTTTTATTTCTTGGATTTCTCTTCCGCTAATAAATTTAACAATTCCAGATTTACCTATTTTTTATTTAATCATATTAATGATACTTAATTTCTTTTTAGGTATTTTAATTGGGTTAATTTCATATATTCCAGTAGCTGCTATTCAATTTGCAGGCCAATTTTTTGCTTTTCAAATGGGATTTGCAATGGCAGGTATTTTTGATCCAATAAGCGGAGAAGAATCTCCTATTATTGGTCAATTATCTTTTTTGATTGGAATATTTGCATTTTTAACTATGAAATTACATATATTGTTATTTCAAGTTATAATAAATTCTTTTAATAGTATTCCTTTAATTTTTTCTTTTAAAATTCAGTTTTTTCCTGAAATTGTTTCAACTTTTGGAAAAATTTTTGAAATTGGTGCTCAATTAGCTATACCTATGAGTGCATTTATGTTAGCTGTAAATATTAGCTTAGGAATTATATCTAGAATGATACCTCAAATAAATGTTTTTATTGTAGGGTTACCTTTAAATATTTTAGTTGGAACTCTAATTTTATTAACTATTATTGGAGTATGGGTTGAAATCTTTCATATTAATATGTTGGAGATAATAAAATGGATAAATTCATTATTAAGTCTAATATAAACCTTCAATTATTTGCAGATCCTAGTAAAACAGAAGAACCTACTCCTAGACGGTTACAACAAGCAAGAGAAGAAGGAAATGTTCCAGTTTCTAAGGAACTTTTAACTTCGTTCTCATTTTTAGGAGTAAGTGCTGTATTTTTCGTAATGTCAAAATATTTATTTGAAGGCTTAAAAAATGCATTTATTAAATACCTTTCTCTAGATACAGAAATTATAGATGAAAATGCATTGTTAAGTGTTATATTGCAACAAAATAATCTTTTTATTATTGTATCAATTTTTCTTTTATCTGCTGCGGTTATAAGTTTGGTTTTAGGTATGTTACAAACAAAATTTCTTTTTGCTCCTAAATCTATTAAATTTGATTTAGGAAAACTTAATCCGTTAAAAGGACTTCAACGTATTTTTTCTATGAGAACATTATTTGAATTATTGAAATCATTAATTAAATTATCTTTAGTAGGATATATATCTTATTCTATAATCACATCTCATTGGAAAGATATTGTTTCATTACCATATTCTGATGCTACATTTACATTATCTTTTTTATACTCTATTATAATTGAAATATTTTTTAAATTGGGTCTTTTGATGTTATTGCTTGGTTTGTTTGATTTTTGGTATCAAAGACGCGAATATAGGAAAAACCTTAGAATGACCAAACAAGAAGTAAAGCAAGAAATGAAAGATATTGAAGGAGATCCCCAAATAAAATCTGCTAGAATGAGAAGATTACGTCAAATTGTTATGCAAAATATGATGAAGGAAGTACCAAAAGCCACTGTTGTTGTTACAAATCCTACCCATTATGCAGTTGCTATAAAATATGATGAAAATATAACTAGCGCACCTATTGTAGTCGCAAAAGGACATGATGAAGTTGCATTTAGAATAAAAGAAATAGCTCGTGAAAATCACGTTCCAATTTTGCGAAATCCACCTGTAGCAAGGCAGCTATACGAAAGAGTTGAAATAAATGAAGAAATACCCGAGGATATGTATCAAATTGTCGCTAAAATTCTTGCTTCTGTTATGAAAACAGCGAGGTGATTTTATTGGGGGAACTATTAAATAGATTTTTAAAACAGTCGGATATTTTAATACCAATTTTAATCGTTAGTGTTGTTATATTAATGGTTATTCCTATACCTCCATTTTTATTGGATTTTTTACAAATGGCTAATATCTCTTTAGCCATAGTTTTGCTTTTAGTTTCTATGTATATAAAAAATGCTCTTGAAATATCAGCTTTTCCAACATTATTATTAGTAACTACCCTTTTCAGATTATCCTTAAATGTTTCTTCAACAAGATTAATACTTTTACAAGGAAGAAACTTTCAAGGAAAAGTTATTAGAGCTTTTGGAGATTTTGTTGTTGGAGGAAATTATGTTGTTGGTATTGTTATATTCTTAATTTTAGTAATAATCCAATTTGTAGTTATTACAAGAGGTTCTGAAAGAATTGCAGAAGTTGCTGCTAGATTTACATTAGATGCAATGCCTGGAAAACAAATGAGTATAGATGCTGATTTAAGTGCTGGTATAATTACAGAGGAAGAAGCAAGAAAAAAACGTGAAGATATTAGAAGAGAAGCAGACTTTTACGGAGCAATGGACGGTGCCTCGAAATTTGTAAGAGGAGATGCTATTGCTGGTATTATTATAACATTAATTAATATATTAGGCGGATTGATTATTGGTGTTTTGCAACAAGGACTTTCTATATCTGAAGCAGCACAATTATATACTCTTTTTACAGTTGGTGATGGTTTAGTAGCACAAATACCTGCGCTATTAATATCAACAGCTACTGGTATTGTTGTATCGCGTGCAGCTTCAAATGAAAATCTAGGAACAGATCTGTTAAACGAATTAACTTCTGAAAAAAGAGTATTATATATGACAGGTGGAGTAATTTTAACTCTTGGATTAGCTACACCTCTACCAATACTCCCTGCCGTATTGTTAGGTGGTGGATTATTAACTATTGCTTATTTAAATACTAAAGGATATTTAAATAAGACAGTTCCAGCATCTGGTCCGAGCGAAGATTTTGAAACATCTAGTCAAGAAGTTAGCAGATCAACACCTAGACCATCTGGACCTCCTTTAACTTCAGCTGAAGAAGTTTCGGAAATTATTCAAAGTGATGTTTTAGAAATAGATATCGGATATGGTTTAATTCCTCTAGCCGATCCAAGTCAAGGCGGTGATCTTTTAGAAAGAATTACAATGGTTAGAAAGCAAATTGCGTATGAATTAGGTATTGTTATCAGTCCTATAAGAGTAAGAGATAGTGTTTTATTAAGCGCAAATGAGTATATAATTAAATTAAAAGGGGTTGAAGTTGGAAGATTTGAATTATTCCCTGACAAGTTGTTAGCTATAAATTCTGGTATGGCTAATGAGGAAATTGCTGGTATATATACTAAAGAACCTTCATTTAATTTAGATGCTTATTGGATTGATGAAGATCAAAAAGAAAATGCGATAAATCTTGGTTATACGGTTGTTGACTCGCCAAGTGTTTTTGCTACTCATCTATCTGAAATTATTAAAAAATATGCTCATGAAATTCTTGGCTCAAAAGAAACTGAAATGCTTATTGATGGTTTAAGAGTTAAAAATTCTGCTTTAGTCGATGAACTTACTCCAACAATCTTTAAAACATTTGAAATAAGAAATGTTTTAAAGGAATTATTATATGAAAGAATATCTATTAGAAATTTACCAATTATTTTTGAAAAATTATTAGAATTAGGTAGTAATGATATTAAAGATACAGTTTCTTTAGTAGAAGGAGTTAGAAGCTCTCTTTCTAGACAAATATGTGAAAACATGAAGTCCGCTGATGGCGTATTACATTTAATAATATTAGATAAAAACACAGAAAATACATTAAATAATTATACAATAGAATATGGAGGAAATTATACTTTAGCTCTATCACCTCAATTATCTCAAAATTTATTAAATAATATTAGTAAAGCTTTAGAAGATCAAATGATGAAAAATTATAATCCTGTAATATTATGTAGCTCTCCTTTACGTTTTTATTTTTCAAGATGGTTATTATCCAACATACCAAATGTTAATGTAATTTCATATAATGAAATAATTCAAGAAATACCTATTTCTGCTGATGGAAATATATCTATTTAATCATATGGTTAATATGAGGTGATGAATGTGAAGATAAAAAAATATATTGTATCTACAATACCTGAAGCAATGGAAAAAATAAGAAATGAATTGGGAGATAATGCATATATTCTTGATACAAAAAGAATTAATAAAGGTGGATTTTTAGGCATTGGTGGAAAAAAATACATTGAAGTAACAGCAGTTCTTGATGAAGATCCTGAAGAGGTCATAAAAAATATTAAAAGACCATCAGGATTCTCAAATAATTCACAAGGAAAAATTAATGAAATTCAACAAATTGTAGAAAACAATAAAAAGTTGGATGAAAGAATTCAAAGGATGAAAAAATCCGATGCTTATGAACAATATGCTCCAGGAAAAGATAAATTAGAGTTATCAGCTAAAAATGATATTTTAAAATTAATAGAAGAACAACGCGAAATATCTAAATTGATTGATAAAGATGCTGAAAAATTTTATGATAAAAATGAATTTAATGAATTGAAATATAGAAAAGTTACATATAATAATAATAATAATAATTCTAACAAAAATAATAACACTAACGAAGATTTAAAAGAAATAAAAGATTTAATTGAAAAATTGTCAAAAAGAGTTATTTTACATGGATCAAATCCTTTAATTTCAGAATTAATTGAAGTTTTTAAAAAACAAGATTTATCAGATAACTTAATAGAAAATATATTAAATAATTTACCTCACAATATAAATAAAGAGAATTGGAAATTTGATGATACATTTAAAAATATTTTATTTGATATTTTTAGAAATAATATTAAAGTTGATGTTCCAAAATTACACGGAACAGTAATGCTTATTGGCCCTACTGGAGTGGGGAAAACCACTACTTTAGCTAAATTAGCTGCTTTAAATAAATCAAAGAAAATTGCTATTGCTACAATTGATTTATATAGAATAGCTGCTACAGAACAATTAAAAACATATGCTGAAATTATGGATATACCTGCTTCTATTTGTTATACACCTACTGAATTAAAAACAACTGTGGAATCTTTAAAAAACTTTGATATTTTATTAGTTGATACAGCTGGAAGAAGTCATAAGGATGATATTCATATTGGTGAATTAAAAATATATATTGATGCAAGTAAACCAGATTTTATTTTTCTAACAATTCCTGCTAATATGAGATTAAAAGATATGATAGATGTATATAATAAATTTTCAATATGCAAACCTACTCATTTAATAATAACAAAATTGGATGAAACTTCATCCTATGGACAAATTCCGTCTATTATTAACATTTCTAATTTACCATTAAGTTATATTACAACTGGACAAGCTGTACCAAATGACATAGAAATTCCAAACTCACAAAAATTATTTAACCTCTTTTATGAGGAGTTGAAATTATGATAAAAGATCAAGCTGAAATTTTAAGAAAAAACTTTTCAAAAAATAAAACAAAAATAATATTAGTGACTGGGGGAAAAGGCGGTGTTGGAAAATCTATAGTATCTGTTAATACCGCTGTTAATTTAGCAAAATTAAATAAAAAAATATTAATTTTCGATACAGATGCTGGATTTGCTAATGCTTCCATATTACTTGGCGTATCCCCATCTGTAAGCATTAAAGATTATTTTGATAAAAAATTATCTTTAGAAGAATGTGTAATAAATACTCCTTATGGAATAAAATTATTAAGTACTGGTGTTGATATAAAAGATTGGATAGCATTTCAAAAAAATTTTACAAGAAAGGCTATTGAAGAATTTTTTAATATAGCGAAAGAGAATGATTATGTTATTATTGATGTAAGTGCTGGTTATAATGAAAATTTAAAACCATTTTATATAGCTGCTGATACAATATTAATTGTTACAACACCTGAACCAACAGCAATTGTAAATGCTTATACTGTCGTTAAAGCTTTATCAATATTAGAAGTTGAAGGAGATGTTGATTTAGTAATAAATATGATTAGAAAAAAAACTGAAGCTGAAACTGCTGAAAAGGTTTTACGAAAAACAATAAAAGAATATTTGTATAAAGATATAAGAAATGTATTTTATATAAATTTTGATCATTTAGTTCATGAAAGCGTAAAGTCTCAAACTCCAATTTCAAGTTTTAAACCTTCTTCTATAGTTTCTAACGATTTAATGAAAATTGCCGAGAAAATTGAAAACTTTGAATTTACAAAAAATAAAGAAAATGATAATCTATTAAAAAAACTTTTAGTATTATTTGGTTTTTATAATAAATAATTAATAAGGTGATGTATGGATAAGAAAAAATTTATAAAACGCATATTCTTAGTTTTTTTCCCTGGAAACTCTATAAGAATATATATTAATAACGATGTAATTAAAGCTAAAATTAAAAATTTTAAAGGTAAAGAAATTATTTTAATTTCTCCTAAATATCCTTTTAAAATAGGAGATGTTGTAAATTTAGAATCAATTTTTGAAGGAGCATATTATGAAGCAAATTTTATAATTTCTCAAATAATGCCATTTGGTGAAAATGAAGTACTATTAATAATGAATTTAAACAGTAATTTTAAAATTAAGAGCAAAAGAGGAAAAGAAAGATTATATATTTCAATTCCCGTAAAAATTGAAGATAAATATAATGGGTTATTATGGGATTTAAATGATAATTTTTTAGGTGTAATTACTTTAAATGAATATATAAGCGATATAAAAAAGAATATTGATGTAAAATTAGAAATTGAAGAATTCAATATTATCTTTGAAGGATCAATATTTAAAATAAGACAAGAATTTTTTAATTTAAGTAAAATAATTTATGAAATTAAAATTATAAAAGATCCAACTGGATTATTTGGCAAATATATAGAACATATTAGTGGTGAAGATATTTTCGAAGAAAAAAAATCAGCGGAGGTGGATAATAATGAATGATAATAACGAATTTTTTATGTCGGCTTTTAAAGAAATTACTAATATTGGAATGGGTAATGCAGTAAGTTCGTTATCAATGATGCTCAATAAAAAAGTAGATATTTCTGTGCCTAATTTAGAAGTTATAAAATTATCAGATATATTTTTAAATATGGAAGATCCTGATGAAATATACGCCTGTTCTTATGTAAAAATGGAAGGTGATTTATCTTCTTCTTTAATTTTTTTAATAGAAAAGGATTCTGTAAAAAGATTAATCAAAGAAACTGTTGGTTTTGAAATTGAAAATATAACTGAATTGGATGAAATGTCATCTTCTATGATTGGTGAATTAGGAAATATAATGTTTGGTTCTTATACTAGTGCGATATCTCAATTTTTAAACATTAATTTGCAAATAAACCCTCCTCAAGTCGCTGTTGATACATTTGCATCATTAATAGCTGAATCTATAGTAATGAGCATTACTTTTGAAGATGAGGTAATATTAACTGAAACGGAAATACAAGTTGAAGATTGGGAAAATGCTATAAAAGGTAAAATTGTATTTCTAATGAACGAGGATAATAGAAGTAAATTATTCGAATTTGTCAAAAAGGTATTTTATGGAGGTTAAAAAATGAAAAAAATAATTGGTATAGGAGAATATGCCGTATCAAAAAGTCCTGATATACTAGTTACTCTAGGATTAGGTTCTTGTGTAGGTGTTTGCTTATGGGATAAAGCTAATAAAATTGGTGGATTAATTCATGTAATGTTACCTAATGCTCCTAATGACAATGTTCCTAAACCAGCAAAATATGCTGATTTGGGTATTAAATTGTTATTAGATGATATAATAAAATTAGGTGGGAAAAATTTTACTGCTAAAGTATTTGGTGGTGCTGCTATGTTTAAAGGATCATCTATGGATGTTGGAAAAAAAAATATTTCTTCAGTAAAAGAGCAGTTAAAAAAGTATGGAATTAAAATTATTGCAGAAGATACTGGTGGAAATAGAGCTAGAAGTATTGAATTCAACTTAGATAATGGAGAAGTTATGGTTAAAAAGGTTGGTGGTGGTGAAAAAGTTGAAATTTTCAAATATTGAATTAATTTTTTATTCTATAACTTTTTTCATTTTTATGCTAATTAATATTTTAATTTCAAAAAACTTTTTTATAACCTCCTTACTTAGATCCATAATTAGTATTGCCATTATAATTATAATAAATACAGCTATAAAGGTAGTGATAAATAAATAATGAGAAAAAACATTAATAAAGATGATATAATAAAAAATTTTTTGCCTAAAATAAAATATATTGCTTTAAATCTTATATCTACCCTTCCTAAAAATGTAGAATTAGATGATTTAATTCAGGAAGGAATAATAGGTTTAATGCAATCTTTAGATAAATTCGATCCATCAAAAGGTGTAACTTTTTATTCTTTTGCAATAAAAAGAATAAGAGGGGCTATGTTAGATTATTTACGTAAAATTGATTGGCTTCCAAAAGATTTGAGGCATAAAATAAAAAAAATGGAAGATATTTTAGCAGAACAAAATTTAGACGATAATATAAGTGATGAGGACCTATCTAAAAAATTAGATATTTCGATAGAGGATGTAAAAAAATTGAAAGCTGAACTGCATAGAAGTCAAATTCTCAGTCTTGATTCATATTTATTATCTAATAATGAAATAAATATAGGTTCTGTTAATGATGAAAATGATCCTGAAATTTTAGCTTATAAAGATATTTTAAAAAATGAACTTATAAAAGCTATTTCCAGTCTAAATGAAAGAGAACAATTAATTCTTTCATTGTATTATGAAAAAGAATTAACTTTCAAAGAGATTGGCCAAGTTCTTAATATTTCAGAATCGAGAATTTCACAGATTCATTCTTCTATCATATCTAAATTGAAGAAAAAATTGGATGGTGATTAAGATGCCAGAACCAATTAATTTTACTATTTCATATATTACAAATGTAGAAACATCTAATAATATACAGAATTTAAATAATGCTCTTATTGCAGCAAAAAACACTGATATGCAAGAACATATTAAAAAGAAAGAAAATTCAAAATCACAAGTAAATAACACTGAAGAAAAATCTAAAACATCTAATATTAATAATAATGAAGAAAAAAATTTATCTGAAAACAATAAAAAGAAAAAGGAAAAGAAAAAAGATGAAACAAAAGAAAAAATTGTTGTTGATGATTATAGAGGTCATTCATTGGATATTAGGATATAACGGACTTATGTCCGTATTTTTTTTGTAGGGGTGATTATTATTAAAGATATTCTCAATTTAATAAAAAAATCTAAAAAAAATATTAAAATTGTTATTTTTCCAGAATCTTGGAATATTGAAAATATTATAGATGAAAATATATTATATTTCCCAAATTATGATGTATTTCCTTTTGAATCAATAAATGTATCAAATAAGATAAAATATCATAGAATTAAAACTTTGTTTAATATTTTATCTAATAATAACTCAATTATTTTTACTACATTTCATGCATTAACTAGATATACAATTCCAAAAAACATTTTTAAAGAAAATATCTTTAAATTTACTTTGTCAAATAATTTTAATATAGATCCTTTTGTATTTGGATACAATAAAGTATGGAACGTTTATGAATATTCGGAATTTTCTCAAAAAGGTTTTGTCAAAGATATTTATATCCCAATATATGATTACCCAATTAGAATAGAATTATTTGATGATGAAATAATCAGATTAGCATTATTTGATTCAAATTCTCAAAAAAGCGTTAAAAATATAAGTGAATTTTATTTTACACCTGGTTCAGAATTTATGTATAAGTATGAAAAAAATTTGTATAACAATTTAAATAATTTTTATAAAACTTATAATATAAGAAATTTCAATATTGACATAAATTCTCTTGAAACATTACCTGCTATACTATATAATGAAAAAAATACTATTTTAGACTATATAGATAATTATGATATTTTTGTAATTAATGAAGACGAAGCATTAAAATCCTATTCAGAAAGAGAAAGAGATAACTTAGAATTTATATTCTCTAATATTCATAAGGAATTGTATAAATTATATAGTGGAAAAAGTATTGAAAATATTTTAAATAAGTATAAAGCGATTGAAGTAAATAAACAAAATTTTTTAATAAAAAAAGTTATTAATAAGAAGAAAGTAGAAGATATACCTGTTTTTGAATGGGAAGATTTAGAATTAAACGATCTAGTAGTTCATGAAGATTATGGTATTGGTATATACAAAGGTTTAGAAAAAATTAAAACGCAATTTGGCGAAAAAGAATTAATTAAAATTGAATATGATAATAACGCTAAAGTCTTTCTGCCAATAGAAAGAATAGATAAAATTACAAAATATATTGGAGATTCTGATTTAGTAAAATTAGACAAGATTGGTTCTACAGCATGGAAAAAAAGAAAGAAAAAAGTTAAAGATAATATTCAAAACAAAATAAAAGAATTAATACATTTATATGCAATAAGAGAACATGTTACTGGAATATCATTAAACGGAGATGAAGAAATAGAAGAAAAATTTAGAAAAACTTTTGAATATATTGAAACTACTGATCAAGAAAAAGCAATTGAAGAAGTCTTAAATGATTTATCCTCTGTTAAACCTATGGATAGATTAATTGCGGGAGATGCTGGATTCGGAAAAACCGAAGTTGCACTTAGAGCTGTAGTTAGAACTGTAAGTTCAGGATATCAAGCAGCTATATTAGTTCCAACTACAATTTTAGCTCAACAATATTATGATAATGTAAAAGAGAGATTTGATGAAATTGGGATAACTGTTGAATTAATTGATAGATTTAAAACAAAAAAAGAAAAAGATAGTATTATAGAAAAAATTAATTCTGGTAATATTGATGTAATAATAGGAACTCATGCATTACTTAATAAAAATATTAGATTTAAAAAACTTGGACTTTTAGTTATTGATGAAGAACAAAGATTCGGAGTTTTCCAAAAAGAAAAGATAAAAGAATTAAGCCATGGTATAAATGTACTTACAATGAGTGCAACACCTATTCCTAGAACGCTATATTTTTCATTAACTGGACTAAGAGATTTATCTGTTATTTCAACTCCACCTTTCGGTAGAATTCCTGTTGAAACTTTTGTATATAAATACTCTGAAAAAATAATAAGAACCGCTATTTTAAGAGAAAAATCTAGAGGAGGACAAGTTTTATATGTTCATAATAGAATAAATGACCTAGAGAAAATTGAAGAAGAGGTTAAAAAAATTGTTCCTGAAGTAAAAACTGTAGCAGTTCATGGAAGAATGCCTAAAAGATATTTATCAAAAGTAATTAAACAATTTTATAATGGAGATATTGATGTTTTGATATCAACTACCATTATAGAAAATGGAATAGATATACCTAATGCAAATACCTTAATAGTTGATGATGCAGAAAGATATGGAATTTCGCAATTATATCAATTAAGAGGTAGAGTTGGACGTAGTAATAAAAGAGCTTTTTCATATTTCTTATACAAATCTAAATTAAAACCTGATACAATAAAAAAACTAGATGCTATTAAAAATATATCAGGACCTGGAAGCGGATTAAAGTTAGCTATGCAAGACTTAGAAATAAGAGGTTTTGGAGACTTATTAGGTGTGGATCAAAAAGGACATATAAATAATGTAGGACTTCATATGTATAAAGAAATATTAAATAGAACATTAGCAGAATATTATTCCAAAGACATAGAAATAAAAAATATAAAAGAAAAAATTAATTTAGATATTAAAGGAATAACTTTACCTATTATTATTCCAGAAAGTTATATAGAAAATCCTATTGAAAGAATGAGGATATACAGAATAATAGCTAGTGAAAATAAAGTTGAAAATATAAATAATATTAAAAAAGATATTGAAGATAGATTTGGAAAGTTACCGAATGAAGTACTTAATCTATTAAATTATACAAAATTAAGAATTATTGCCTATAATAGAGGAGCAAGAAATATTGAAATTTACGATAATAGTTTAATTATAGAGTATAAAGACTATTTAGATATAGATATAAAAATTCTTAAAAAATATTCTAAAAGATTTAATTATTTCCCCGATGAAAATAAAATAGTTGTGTATTCTATAAATCCAGAAAAAACATTGTTTGAAATTTTCAAATAAAAACCCCCTGTCTTTTGACAGGGGGAAAATAAAAAGAGGGGCGCTACCTACTCTCGCATGGATTGCCCATACTACCATCGGCCCAGATATGCTTAACGGTCGGGT